>CAVHWJ010000022.1:0-16483 GCA_963639565.1 uncultured Prevotella sp.
CACTGCACCGCCACGCCCGAAGGCCGTGAGGTAAGCTCCGCGGAGATACGCCACTGGCACACTGACCCGGTAAGCAAGGGTGGGCGTGGCTGGAAGCAGGTGGGATATACCGACCTCTTTCACCTTGACGGCACGGTGGAACGCCTTGTTGATAACAACGAGGATGCGGAGGTTGACCCATGGGAAGTTACCAACGGCGCGAAAGGCTATAACTCGGTGAGCCGTCATGTGGTGTACGCCGGAGGACTTGCCAAGGACGGCAAGACAGCCAAGGACACACGCACGGCAGCACAGCGGAAAGCCATGACCGACTATGTGCGGGACTTCCACAGGCGGTTTCCGCAAATCAAGATAGTGGGCCACCGCGACCTCCCCAATGTGAGCAAAGCCTGCCCGAGCTTCGACGTGAAGGCGTGGCTGAAAGAAATAGGAATATACCAGTAACACAAAAATATGGATGGCATGAATATCAGCGAAATCCTTAACCTCCTCCTCGGCGGCGGTCTAGTGGCGACGATAGTGGCTATATGCACGCTGCGGGCTACCGTAAGGAAAGCGAAAGCGGAATCGATGAAGGCGGAAGCCGATGCCGAGACGGTGCGTATGGACAACGCCGAGCATGCCACCCGTATCTTGGTGGAGAACATTGTAAAACCATTGAAGGAAGAACTCAATGAGACAAGGAGATACCTCGAAGCCTCGAAGCGCGAGATGGCGCGTCTGCGCAAGGCCATCGACACTGCGAACAGTTGCAGGCATCATGACGACTGCCCTGTTCTTGTCGGGTTGCGCGACCAGCCGAAAGGCGAGCGTGGCCACGGAGGAAAGCGTGAGGCAAGTGTCCGCGGACACCCTGCGGAGCGAGGTGCGTCAGACGTGGACGGAGACAGTGCCGCAGGAGGAAGCCAGACTGGAGATACCCCTGGCGGAGCTGGCAGACCTGCCTGAAGAGGCAGAGTACCGCGCCAAGAACGGACGTGCCAGTGCAACCGTGCAGAACAAGGGCGGCACCATAGTGGTGTATGCCACCTGCGACAGCCTGCAGCGCCAGTGTGAGTACTACGAGCGCCAGGCGGCGAGCTACAGGAACGCGCTGGAACAGCAGAAGAACGAAGCCCGAACGGAAAAGGAACGCAGTTCCAATCCGTGGAAGACGCTTCTCACCGCCTTTATCGCCGGAGTGGCGACCGGCACATTAGCAACCATTTTAACAAGAAGAATATGGCAGAAAGTAAGAAATTCATGTACGGCATAGGTGCCGTGAAGTTCGGGAACAAGAAGATCGGCTACATTGAAAAAGGCAGCTGGGACTGGGGCGGAGCCAAGCCCGAGAAAGTGGATGTGGAAGCCGAGCAGGTGCCGGGTGCCCCAGTGCTGACCCTCGTTACTAAGAACGGCACGATAGCCCCCACGTTCAACCTCATACAGTTGGACTACGAGAACCTCCAGCTTGCGCTGGGCGGTACGCTCATCGGTTCGGAAGGAGCCTACACAGGCTGGAAAGCCCCGACCGACCTTGTGGAGCTACGTGACGTGTGCGAGATACAGCTGAAGAGCGGTCAGACAGTGAAGATACCAAGTGCGACCCTCATGGCCAACCTCGGCGGCAAGCTGACGCTGACCGAAGTCTCCAAGATAGAATGCCAGCTGACGGTGAACGCACCGACAGACGGCAGCGCACCCTACGAGGTGGTGGATACGACATCCGGGGAGTAGCGTATGAACCGTGTGATAGAAAAAGAAGCGGCGGAGGCACTCCTCGACAGGGGTGTCTCCGTGCCGTTTAAGGACATACGGCTGCCGTTCAGCAGGAAGCCCTTGAAGGTGCGCATCACCATGAAGCGCCCCACACTGGCAGGACAGATAGAAATCGGCCGGCAGTATCTGGAGATGGACACCACGGCAGAGGAGGTGCGGACACTGCCCAAACTGGAACAGATGCGCTTCATGGCCAGACACGGCAAGTGTCTGTCCCGCATCATCGCCTACACCGTGTGCAGGGGCTATATATCACGCCACCTGTTTGTAGGGCTGACCGCATGGTTTGTGCGCAATTTTGTGGAATACCAGTACCAGGTGGCCGCAGTTGAGCAGTTCGAACGGCTGATGGGTACAAGCCCTTTTATGAATATTATCAGATCCGCGGAACGGACGAACCCGATGAAGCCGAGACTGAGCCAAGGAAAGAAAGGGAGTTAAGAACCGAATACGAAGGTTCACATAGCCCTTTCGGATTCGTGTGGCAGATAGCCAGCGCGACAGGCTGGAGCGTGGACTACATACTCCACGGCGTGAACTACCAGACCCTTATCATGATGCTGTGCGATGCCCCGCGGTATATCAAGAAGAAAGCCGGCAAGACCGACAGCGGCAAGACCGCCGAGGAGGAAGCCGGAGACATAGCAGGATTTTTTCAAAGCAAACTGAATTGAAAGCATGAGCAAGCCCGTAGAGATAGAGTTTTTGATGAAGGACAAACTGAGCGCAGGCATTGACAATGCCAACGCACATATCGACACCCTCATCGACAATGCCAAGAAAGCGGCCGAACTGGTGAACGCCAAGATAGCCGAACAGCACAAGGTCATCGACGGCGTGTCCTCCGACCTCAGCCGTATGGAGAGGCAGCTTGCCGGCATGAAGCCCGGCACCGCCCAGAAAGAACTTGCCGCCGATGTCGTGGCTTGCCGTAAGGTGCTCGATGAGGAGCGGAGCACCCTTGCCTATCTGGAAAAACAACACCGTCAGGCGGAAAAGGCGGTCGCCGACCTTGAAAAGGAACATGGCAAACTTTCCGCATCCAGCACCACGGCAGCCACGGCGCAGAAGACCCTTGCCGAGCGTATCGCAGAGAGCAAGGACTTGGTGAAGTACACCACCTCCTGCATCAAGGAATTGGAGAAAGCCTACAAGAACGCCGCTCCCGGCAACGCCCAAAATGAAGCCCTCATAGAACTCAACGCCGCCAAGAAAGCCCTTGAAGAGGAGAAACTGATACTCGCCAGTCTCACGCACGAGCAGGAAGAGAACAGGGCGAGCAACAAGCGCCTTGCCATGCAGCTGCGTGAGTTGCAGGACGCAATGGCGAAGATGCGTCTGGAAGGCAAGCAGGACACAGACGAGTACCGCGAGATGGCCGAGAAAGCTGCGGAACTTTCCGATACAATCTCTGACCTTCGCGAGCAGACAAAGATACTCTCCAACGATGATGCCGACCTTGAGGGTTTCATGTCAGGTGTCAGTGGTCTGTCCGGACTGTTCACCGCAGCCACAGGCGCAGTGTCCCTGTTTGCGGGAGAGAACGAGAACCTCGCCAAGATACAGGCGAGGGTGCAGTCGGTGATGGCTGTCACGATGGGTCTGCAACAAGTGTTCAATACACTGAACAAAGACTCCGCCTTCCGTCTGGTTACAGTGGTGAAGATGAAGAACCTGCTGACGGCAGCCAATACGAGGTTGTCGGCGGCTCTCGGCATATCCACCGCAGCGGCATCGGCGCTCATGGCCACCCTCACGCTCGGCTTGTCTGCCGCCATTACCGGGCTGATAGTCCTGTTTGACAAGTACAGCGACGCACAGGAAGCGGCACGGCAGAAAGCGCAGGAACTCATAGAGGTGGAGAGCGACGGCAGGGCTCAGATGATAAAGACACGCTTTGAGATAGAAAACACGATCCGCGAACTGAAGGAGTTCACCGGAAGCAAGGAGGAGGAAAAGAAGAAGACCGAAGAACTGAACCGCAAGTACGGCGAGGCTTTCGGCTACTATGACACTGTTGCCGAGTGGTACGATGTGCTGACGCAGAAAGCTTCCGACTATATCCAGATGCTTTTCCTTCAGGCGAAGGCACAGGCACTGGTCAACAAGGCGGTGGAAGCCGATGACAAGGTGAACAAACTGAAGGCGACCGATGCCGATGATGTGGACGGTTCCATGGGATGGTTCAAAAAATCCCTTCTCTATTGGGCGCAAGCAGATACCAACGGTCAGATAGACGCATCGGCCGTTATCAAGGAGGAGAACGAAAAAAACAAGAAAAAGGCTATCGCCGATGCCGAGAAAGTTCGTGACGATCTGCTCAAACAGGCAGAGGACTTGACCAAGGAGATGGGCGAAATAGGCAAGACCAGCAATATCGGCGGTCATGTCAAGCCCGAGAACAAAACGACCGGTAGTACGGGAAACAGTAACAAGGACAGGCAGAAAGAACTGGAGCGTGAGAAAGCAGCCGAGCAGAAACGTGCCGAGGAACTCGCACAGCTCCGTCAGGAGATAGAGCAGAAGAGCATCGACGTGTTGGCTGATGGCAGTGAGAAACGCATCCGCCAGATAAAGTACAACTACCAGAAGGAAGAAGACGAGATAAAGGCGCTGGCGACCAAATGGCGAGAAGCGCAAGGAGGCAACCTCACTGACGAGCAGAGCGATGCCCTAAAGGAACGGTTGCGCCTGGCACAGGAGGAACAGAGCAATGGCTTGGAGGAGATAGAAAAGGAAACGGCAAAAACGTATCAGGACCTGCTTGAAAAGTACCAGAATTATGAAGAGCAGCGCAAGAGCATCCGTGAGAAGTTCGCGAAGGACAGGGAAAACATCGGGAAAGCGACGGACGCAAGCGGTGCACCATTGGGTGATGACGCAAAACAGCGCGCGTTGGCAGAACTCGGGAAACAGGAGAAAGCAGCCCTGAAAGCCGTGGACGAGGCGCAGTTGTCTGAACTGAGCGAGGAGAACAAGGCTCTGGTGGACATGTTTGCCGACACCTCCTCAAAGAGCGTTGCCGAGATACAGAAGATAATAGACCGGATAAAGCTGCTGATGGACTACCTGCGTGCCACCAAGGACGGGAACGGCACGGCAGTGATAAAGGACGCCAAGGGGAACACCACGAGGACAATCACGCAGAAAGATGTGGCGCAACTCGGATTCTCCGCCGAAGAGCTGAAAGTGCTGGAGAACAGTCCCGAGAAACTGAAAGCCCTGACAGACCAGTATGACAAGCTGAAGAAAGAAGTGCTGAGCAAGAACCCGTTCAAGGCATTGGCCGACTCCGTGGCCGACTTCTTCAAGAAAGGCGAGGACGGCGACGAGAAGACCCTGGAGGAGAAGCTGAAGAACCTCGGCGAGTCCGCCTCCGCAGCGGCGGACATGGTGGGCGACATCGCCGGGAAACTGTCGGAGATGTTTGAAGCCGCGGGGAACGACAGCATGGCGCAGGCGATGAGCGATGTGCAGGACGTGATGTCGTCTGTCAGCAATATAGGAAAGGGCTTCGCCCAGGGCGGTGTGGTAGGCGGTATCGCCGCAGCAGCCGGGGAAGCGATAGGCTGGGTGACGAAAGCCTTTGCAGCCAGCGCACGGCACAAGGCGGCCCTGGAGAAGATAATGCAGGAGGTTACGGCTCAGCAGCGCGAATACAACCTGCTGTTGAAGGAGCAGAACTTGGAGTACGAAAAGGCGCAGACGATATTCGGCACGGACACCTACGGCAAGGCGGCGAATGCCGTGAAGGTGATGAAAGAGAGCTTTGCCGACCTGAAAGCCGAAATGGAGGGAACGGCAGCACAGCAGGAGAAGTTCGAGAAGAAAAACACAGGCATTGACTGGCTGGACTACATATACAACAGGAACTACTCCGCTCTGAAAGACGCTTATTCCGGGCTTGCCGATATTGAGATAAAGACCGGGCACAAGAAGACCGGACTCTTCGGCTGGGGCAAGGGCAAGGACATCTACTCGTCCATTCTCGATGTCTATCCCGAACTGATAGACTCCGCAGGAAACCTGAACCGCGAGCTGGCGGAGAGCATACTGAACAGCCGCGAGTTCGCGGACAACGACAAGGAAGCCCTGCAGTACATCATAGACCTCTATGACCAGGCGGAGGAAGCATGGCAGGAAGTGAAGGACTACTTCGAGGACATCTTCGGGGAGTTGGGACAGTCGCTTACCGATGCGCTGGTGGACGCTTTCAAGAACGGCACGGACGCAGCTGACGCCTTTGCCGACACCGTGTCGGAAATGCTGGAGAATCTGGCGGAGCAGATGATATACACGGTAACCTTGGCACCCTATCTGGAAAAAGCCCAGGAAGAGATGCTCGACGTGATGAAGAGGGAAGACCTGACGGACGAGGAGAAATTCTCCAATTACGTGAGTATCCTGGATGCCATGACCGACGACGTGCTGAACCAGCAGGGGACGTTCAACGCCCTTATGGAGGAATACAAGCAGAAGGCAAAAGAAAAAGGGTTTGACCTATGGGAGGACAGTACCAGCCAGAGTGCGAAGTCGGGAGGCTATTCCACCATGACGCAGGATCAGGGCACGAAGCTGGAGGGATTGTTCACCAGCGGACTGCAGCACTGGTCAAGCATGGACGAGCGTCTGGAGACCGTGGCCGACCGCATGAACCTTGCCGAGAGCCATCTGGTGCGTATAGCCGAGAACACCGGCACGAGCGCGGGACATCTCGGCGAGATAAAGGAGGAAATAAAGAAGATAGTGAGGGACGGACTAAAAGTGAAGTGATATGGACAAGATACTTGGAGGACTGGTGCTAGTGAACGGCACCGACATCTGGAAAGAATACGGCGTGTTCCTCGTCGAGGACAAGCGGGGCGGTATGGACAACCTCACCGCCATACTCACCCCGAGCAAGGCGAAGAGCGACACCGCAGTGAACATACGGGAGGAGCAGGGCGAGAAATACTCCGCCACGCTGACCCCGAGGAACGAGCCGAGGGACATCACGCTCAACTTCGCCCTGTACAACAAAACGCAGGCGGGGTGGTTGCAGAAATACCTCTCGTTCATCAATTTCTTGAAGCAGGGCAAAGGAGGCTGGCTTGATGTCAAGTTCGTACAGCTCGACTTAACCCTGCATGTGAAATACAGCGAGAGCCCCACGTTCACACCGCTCACCTACCTGTGGAAAGAGGGCGTGAACGCGGGCAAGTTCAAGGTGAAGTTCCGCGAGCCTGTCCCCATAATATAAACGGCATTCCAATGACATTCTAACAGTATCCGAATATGGTTCTGACGATATATGACAAATATGGAGCGAAACGGGCGGTGGTCTCGCCCGGCGACAGCAGCACCCAGCAGAAAGAGGTGCAAGGCGACAATGTGCTGACGCTCTCCTTCACGCATTACGAGCACATTCCCCTCGATGTGAACGACTATGTGGACTTCGGGGGCGAGCGCTACTGGCTCACCGAGAAGTACGCCCCTGCTCAGAAGAGCGAGGGCGAGTGGTCGTATGATGTGAAGTTCTACGGCATAGAGAGCCTGATAAAGCGTTTCCTTGTGCTTGAAACCACCGACGGCAACGCCGAGCCGGTGTTCACGCTGACCGCCACCCCGAAGGAGCATGTGGCCATGGTGGTGAAGTGCATCAACGACGGAATGGGTAACATCACCGACTGGAAAGTGGGACAGGTGGACGGCACCGACCTTATAGTTATCGACTACGAGGGCAAGTACTGCGACGAGGCACTGAAGGAGATAGCCGAGAAAGTGGGCGACAGTGCCGAGTGGTGGGTGGAAGGGCAGACCGTGAATATCTGCAGGTGCGAGCACGGCGAGGAGATAACGCTGGGTTACGGCAACGGACTGACCAGCCTGGAGCGCGACACCGGCGACACCAACAAGTTCTACACGCGCCTGTTCCCGATAGGCAGTTCCCGCAACATCGACGCGGAGAAATACGGGTACAGCCGTCTGATGCTTCCCGACAAAAGCCAGTATGTGGAACTGCACACCGGGGAGTACGGCATATATGACCACTACGAGAAAGACGCGTTCAGCGGAATATATCCGAGGCGGACCGGCACGGTGAGCAGTGTGCGCAGCAAGGACACCAAGGATGACGACGGCAACAAGTTCACCATATACTATTTCAAGGACAACACGCTGACCTTCGACCCCAACGACTACGAACTGGCGGGCGAGACGAAGCGCGTGTCGTTCCAGGACGGCGACCTTGCCGGACTCGGCTCCGATGACGACCACTATTTCGAGGTGAACTACGACAGTACGACACGCGAGTTCGAGATAATCACCATCTGGCCGTATGACGACGACACCCAACTGCCCGGTGGAAAGCTCGTGCCCAGAGTGGGCAACCAGTACATCCTCTGGAACGTGCGTATGCCCGACGAGTACTACGCCATGGCGGAGGAGGAGTTCCTGACCGCCGTGGAGAAGTACAACGCCGAGCACTGGAAAGACATCAGCGTGTACAAAGCCCCGACCGACCATGTATGGGTGGAGGAGAATGATGCCGACCTGTATGTGGGGCGCAGGGTGCGGCTTGTGAGCGGCAAGTACTTCCCCGATGCCGGCTACCGGCAGAGCCGTATCACCAAGATAACGCGCAAGGTGAACCTGCCGAGCCAGATGGACCTGGAAATCAGCGATGCCCTGCAGACAGGCGCGCTCGCCAAGGTGAACGACAGCATCGGCGAACTGAAAAGCTACACCAAGTCCAAGACGGAGGGCGCAGCCCTGCCCGACATGATACGCTCATGGGACAACACACAACCTACCGACAACAACCTGTTCTCCGCAAGGCGGAGCCAACAGGAGTTTCTGAGCAAGAAACGCAACGACCGCACAAAAGGACAGATAACCTTTGAGCAGGGCGTGGTGTTCGGACAGGAGGAGAACGGTGTGATAGATAGCAAAGGCAACGCCGATTTGCTCTCCCTTGTGGTGCGCAAGCTGTTGCGCAGTGCCAACTATACCGGCGGTGGCATGGCAGACACCGGCTGGCAACTCGGTCTTGACGAAAGCCAGCTGTCGCACCTGACCGTTGACAGCATCACCGTAAGGCGCGTGATGAATGTCTTTGAACTGCTGATAAACAAGGTGCGCAGTGTGGGCGGACAGATTTGCGTGAGCGCTGCCAACGGCAAGATACAGACCGTGGAGGAACGGGGCGACTACTGGCACATCACCTTCGAGCAGGAGAATACCTTTGTGGCGCACGACCTGATGCGTTGCCAGGTGTTCACTGGTACGGCACAGAAGACATACTGGGTGGAAGTGGCAGGCACGGCAGACGGCGGCATACTCGTGGAGAAAACCGAGTTTGGGACCTCACAGCCCGAAGAGGGCGACGAGTGCGTGCTGATGGGCAACACCGAGGTGGAGAATCGCCAGAACCTCGTGCTCATATCCGCCTCAGAGGACGGACACCCGAGAGTGGATGTTCTGGACGGCGTGAGCGGAAAGAGCTTTGACAACGCCCTGCGTGCACGGCTCGGCAACCTTGACGGTATCACGGACGACCATTTCCCGTTGGACAACCAGCCACAGGGCAACGGCCTCTATGCCGACAACGTGTATCTGCGCGGCACGTTCCTGCTCTCCACCGGTGAGGACATCAAGACCAAACTGGAGATAACCGAGGGCAAGGTGCAGAGTGCCATCGACAGCGTGAGGAATGACTTTCTGAGCGAGAAAGGCTACCTGAACAACCCCACATTCGCCTCCGGGCTTGAGAAATGGAATGCGGAGAACGAGACCGTGTTCTTCCTTGTCGGCAACAAGTGGATATGGGCCAACGGCAACGTGCTCTCCAAGAAAGGCGACGGCGCGAGTGTGGTTACGGACATGGGGCGCACCGTGGTGCGCATACGCAACAAGTACATACAGCAAAAGCACGAGAACCTGCGCTATGTGCCCACGTTCCCGACCAACGGCGACGGGCAGAAGGAAGCCCTGCCGGTGTATCTGACCTTCTTCTACCGCTGCGCCAAGGGCGGCACGCTGAAGGTATGCTTCGAGAATGTGGACAAGACCGGCTTCGCCAACTTCAACAGCATGGAGGTGAGCGAGGAAATGGCGGAGACCGAGGGCTATGTGCAATACACCTGCAACGGTCTGTGGAACGGCACGGGCGACTTCCGCCTGGAGTTTGACGGCGACATCTATCTGTATATGCTGGTACTGAGCACCGACAAGGTGGAGAGCCTGGCATACAGGTACAAGACACTGTTCGAGCAGTCGGAACGGCTTGTGAAGATCTCCGCTGCCGTGTATGACAAGGACGAGCAGGCATTGAAAGAGACCGGTCTTTTCATAAAGCCCGAAGGAGCAGGACTGTACGCACAGGATGCAGACGGCAATGTCGCCCTTATCGGCGTGAGTGTGGAAGAAACGGACAGCGACGGCAACAAGCAGTCGAAGATTAAACTGACGGCGGACAATATCAAGTTGGAGGGTCTTGTCACGGCCAATGAGAATTTCAAGATACTGGAGGACGGCAGCATCGTTACGCAGAATGCGACGATATACGGAAAGGTGTATGTCAATAATGGCGGGAAGGTAGGCGGTTTTGATATTCAGAACGCCTGCTTGAAATGGAGCGACAGTATTGCGGAGATAAGGCTGGGATATGACTCCTCCTGGTCCAGAAATACTTGCGTGTATATCAAGGCGGACATGTTCAGCAATGCCATCGCAGGTCTTGCCCCGATGGGAGGCAGCGGAATCTACGGAAGCTGCAGAAGCACGCCGACGTTTCCTGGAAGCAGTACCATGTGCGCAGGGTATTTTGACGGGGACATCCTCGTCAATGCCGGCAATATAATTGTAACTGGCGGTACCATTCAGGCAGACAATATGTTGCCACAGAACGGTTGGTCGGGTTCTTTCAAAGGCAAGACGGTGACAGTTCAAAACGGTATAATCACAAACGTATCATAATATGAAGATAGACTTTCAGCATTTCAATGTTTACACAACGGTCAGTCGCAAGGATGTGCGGCAGATGGACGTGCGCGAGACATTCGCGGACATGGTTTACAATAACGTGAACGGCATCAAGGCGCATGCCCTTGCCCTGAAGATATACAACAGTGCGGGCTATGCGGACTATTCCGATGACGAAGTGAAACTTGTACGTATTGTCGCCGAACGGCTTTGCGTGCCCGGCTTCATAGACGGGCTGAACGAACAGTTGGACAATAACCAAAACAACGAATGATATGACAGACGAGGAGAAGAAAACGGTGGTCCAGGAAGTCCTGAACCAGATAAAGACAGACAGCCAGAGCGTGGACGAGCTGGAAACCGCCACCACGCTTGACGGCATCAATTCCCTTCCGGCGCAGCAGGGCACAAAGCTCGTTTCCGCCCCATTGTCGCTGCTCTCGAAACCAGCCACCGATGCAGCAACGTTGGCGAATGAGGCAGCCAAGACCGCCGACACAGCCACGGTGTCTGCAAAAAAGGCGGCAACGGCAGCTGGCGTGGCGACATCCGATGCGAAGAGTGCCGCAAGCGAGGCAAGGACTGCGGCGGAGAAAGCCAACACGGCAGCCGAGAACATCAACACGTATGATGACCGCATCACGCTGGCGATGAACGGCTCGTCCGCCCGCTTTGCCGGTTTCGTGGAGGGAGTGTCGATAGAGGACGGTCTTGGCAGTGCCGTGGACGGTGTGTACTATGACACGGCAAACAAGGTGTTCTGTGCCAAGACAGGCTCGGTATATTTCAACGACTGGTCAGGAGACTACGACATTGACGCCGACATGTTCATGGACACCAACCGCACGGCACCGCTGAAAGACAAGGTGTATCTCTGCGGTGCGTCACTGTATGTATGGAGCGACGAGGAAGACAACCTCGTGGAGGTCAGCGGCAGCGGTTCGGGCAGCGGTTTCTACAACGTGACCAACGAGCAGCCTCTTGCAAGCGGTTACTACGACAAGGACACCGCCATCGCCGCACTTGCGAACGCCGACATCAAGGACGCGAACAAGATGGGCATGATACTCACCTTCGAGAAGTCGGCGGGCGTGTGGGCGGACTACCGCTTCACGGCAAGCGATGTGAGCATGTTCCTCACCCCTGCCAGCTGGGAGGAGTACGGTGGCGGAACGATCAAGACCATCACGCTCAACGGCACGGAGATAGTGCCCGACGTGAACGGCAACTTGGCGCTGAAGATAGACCAGATAGCGGTGGACGAGAGCCTGGACGGCGAAAGCACCAACCCCGTGCAGAACAAAGTCGTTACAGCGAAAGTGAACGAGATCAGCGATGCCGCCATCGGCGGTGTGGAAGTCATCGAGGGCGACGACAAGAACACGCTGAACATCCTGAACAAGAAAGGCGGTGTCATCGCCTCCACGGAGTTCAGCGGAGGAGGTGGCGGAGGTGGCTCGTCCACGGCAAGCCGCATCGTGCTGACCGCAGCCCTTGACAAGACGCAGGTCAAGGAGGGAGGCACGGTCCAGCTGACATACTCGTACAACCACGTCAATGCCGACGGCGAGAACGACGGTATCAAGGCGGACATCACCGTAACCGTATCGCGCGGCACGACGCAGACCTACGAGGTCACGACCAAGAACGTGAGCGCAGGGACATACACGCTCGACATATCGGAGTACCTGCTGGTCGGCACGACCGACGTGTATGTGAAAGCAGTGGCGACAACGGCGGACGGAACGAAGCAGACCAAGCAGGCGTACACGAGCATCGGCGTGATAACGCTCACGCTGACGAGCTCGTACAATCTCGGCACGACTGTCGCCAACGGCGGTTACAAGAACAGCGACACCATAGAGATACCGTTCACCATCACCGGCAGCGGAACAAAGGACGTGTCGATGTACATTGACGGCAACGAGACCCCGGTGTCGCAGACCATCAACAAGAGCGGCACGGTGAACGGCTCGTTCACAATAAAAGGCTCAGCCCTGTCCACGGGACGGCACACCATACAGCTTGTCGCGGAGCGCAGCGGGCTGAAGAGCGACAGCATCTACATGGACATACTGAAAGCCGGACAGACCACGCCGTTTGTCGGCATCAAGTACACCGACACGTCCGGCAAGATACTGACCGCGACCCACCTCACGCCGACCCTGACCGCACACCAGTACGAGCAGATGAGCTTCAACTACGCCGTCTATAACCCCGATGCCACCCCGGCGCAGGTGGAGGTGTACCTGAACGGAACGCTGAAGAACACCATTGCCGCCCCGCGCTCGATGCAGACCTACACCAACCGCTTCACCTCGCAGGGCGAGCAGACCCTTGTCTTGAAAGCCGGCGCGACCAGCTACACGCTCGGCATCGACGTGCAGGAGAGCAGCATAGACATCAGCGAAGCCACCTACGGCCTGCTCGCCAAGTTCGACGCGGCAGGACGGAGCAACTCGGAGAGCGACCCGGCGCAGTGGGTGTCCGGTGACATAAGCACGGAGTTCAGCGGTTTTGACTGGAGCAGCAACGGCTGGACGGGCGAGAGTCTGAAACTCACCAACGGCGCGAAAGCCGTCATCGGCTACCAGCCGTTCAAGAGCGACGTCAAGGCGACAGGCCTGACCATAGAGATGACCGTCAGGGTGAGCGGCATAATGAGCCGTTCCGCCAGCCTCGTGAGTTGCATCGACAACGGCAAGGGACTGCTCATCACGGCGGAGGAGGCGAGCTTCAAGACCGGGCAGAGCGTAACGTACACCAACGAGGACGACGAGCAGGTAACACGTGAAATCAAGCTCGGCACCAACTTTACCTCCGGCAAGTGGATAAAGATTGCGCTTGTCATCGCCACCAAGGACGACAACAGGCTGATGCACCTGTACGTGGACGGCAACAGGACGGGAGCCGACATATACGACACCACGTTCAACTTCGCGCAGGACAATCCACAGTACATCACCCTGGACAGCGCGGAAGCCGACATGGAAGTGAAGAGCATCCGCATATACAACCGCGCCCTGACGGACGACGAGGAGCTGGAGAACCGCATGGTGGATGCGGAGACCAGCGAGAAGATGATGTCATTGTATGACGACAACAACATCCTCGGCGAGACGGGCGGTGTGGACATAGACAAGATACGCGCCAAGGGCAAGGGCGCGCTGCGCATCGTGCGCCAGAACAAGCTCGACGACGTTTATGCGGAGAACAACAAGAAGACGGACTTCACGGCGACCATATACTTCTACTCGCCCTACGGCAAGGAGTACGACTTCGTGCTGACCGACTGCTACATCCGCATACAGGGCACGTCGAGCACGAAGTACCCGTCGAAGAACATACGCATCTACTGCGCCAAGGGTGCGGAAACACTCTCGCTATCCGTCAACGGTGTGGCAGACCCATACGGCAAGAACCGCTACGTCATGCGCCCTGGCGCGCTTCCCATGAACCTGTTCTGCTGCAAGTCGGACTACTCGGACAGCTCCATGTCGCTCAATACCGGCGGTGCGAAACTCTTCAACGACATATTCAAGGAGCTGGGACTGCTCACTCCGCCACAACGCTACCAGTACGAGCAGGGAGGCAACCAGACATCCGCCATCAACGTGCGCACGGCCATTGACGGCATGCCTATCGACATCTTCTGCGCGGAGACGGCGGACGGCGAGAGCGAGTACTACGGGCAGTACAACTTCAACAACGAGAAGTCGAAGAGCCAGGCGCTGTTCGGACAGGAGGGGCTTGACGGCTTCACCCCGGCAATGCCCATGACATTCGAGACGCTGAACAACACCGAGGCGATGTGCCTGTTCAAGACCGACAGCGACACGCAGGTGGAGCAGTCGTTCGATGCTGGACTTGAGACGAACTACCCCGACGATGTGAAGTGGGCGGGGCTGACCGCGGAGCAGCAGGCAGCCGTGAAACGCCTGTACGGATGGATAAGGGAGTGCGTGCCGACGGGCGCAAGCTCCAACAACATATCATCGTTCACGAGCACGAAGTTCGCCGACGAGATAGACCAGTACTTCGACAAGGACTTCCTGCTGACCTACTACCTGTGGACGGACTACTTCCTGTCCGTGGACCAGAGGGCGAAGAACATGCTGCTCCGCACATGGGACGGCAATATATGGTACATCACCTATTACGACGGCGACACGCAGCTCGGCAAGCGCAACGACTGCTTCCTTGTCTATCTCTACACGACGGACAGGGACACCTACGATGCGGAAGCGAGCAAGTACGCCTTCGAGGGTCGCGACAGCTGGCTGTGGAACCTCGTCCTCGCCAACCTGCAGGACGATCTGAAACGCTGCGCCGCCAACCTTAGGGCGGTGATGACCAACGAGCGCGTGCTCGCGATGTTCAACACCGAGCAGAGCGGCAACTGGTCAGACCGCGCGTTCAACAAGTCCGGCGAGCTGAAGTACATCCGCCCGGCAGTGCAGGAGATGTACGGCAAGGTGTGGCCTTTCATCTACGCCCTGCAAGGCTCGAACACCTCGCACCGCGAGTACTTCATCAAGAATCGCTTCGCCCTGCTCGACGCGAAATGGGGCACGAGCAACTTCACCTCCGACAATGTGGACATGTACCTGTCGCGCACGGCGGAGGACGATGCCGACGCGGTGAAGATAACCGCCAACGAGGTGTACGCTTTCGGCTACGGCACGAACAACTCCCCGAACATCGCCAACACCGGCATCGTCAAGGAGGGCGACACGGCGATGCTGAACATCACGGGCGCATACACCGTCAATGACCCGATAAGGATGTACGGCGCGAGCCGCATGAAGACCCTCGACATGACAGGCGCGGCAGACCATTTGAAGAACGGCTTTGACCTGGGCAAGTGCGAGGTGCTGCGCGAGCTGAACATGCAGTCTTCGGGAAGCGGCTCCACGGGATGGTGGCTCGTCCTGAACGCCTGCAAGTCGCTCCGCAGGCTCAACCTCCGCAACCAGGCGCAGGCCAAGACGGGCAGCAGCACGTCGAAGGAACTTGACCTGAGCAACCAGACAAGGCTTGAGTACCTCGACGCGAGAGGCACGCAGGTGGAGAGCGTGAACTTCGCGCAGGGCGCACCGCTGACCACAGTATATCTGCCCCGGACGCTCACGACCTTGAAACTGCAGTACCTGCAGCAGCTCATGCCGTCGGGGCTGACGCTTGAGAGCTACTCCAACGTGGAGACCTTCATATTCTCGGGATGCCCCAACCTCGACTGGCAGGAACTGCTCGGCAAGTGCGCGAACGTGAAGCGCATCCGCATAACCGGCATAGACATGGAGGGCGACGGCTCGCTGCTCGACAAGTACATCACCGCGGGAGGCGTGGACGCTGACGGCAACTACACCGACACGTGCGCCCTCGTCGGCTCGTACAGGCTGACCCGCTATGTGGAGGACGACGCATACGCCGCATACGTGGCGCACTTCCCCGAGCTGAACATCGAGCAGCCCGAATACACGATGCTGGAAAGCGACGAGAGCGTGGCTGACGACGCGAACATCTCCAACCTCGACAACGGCACGGGCTACAAGTACGGCAACGCCTACAAGCCGAGCGGGCATGTCGGCATCATACTGAAGAACCGCCACCGCGTGCTGGCGAAAGTTACCGGGAAAGCCACGACGAGGAACGTGAACATCGCCAACGTGGACACCGTGGTGAACAACCTTGACGGCGAGATGACCTATTTCCCCCTGGACGACACGGACAGCGGCAAGTACGCCGACGGCACGGAAGCCAA
>CAVHWJ010000022.1:16505-17748 GCA_963639565.1 uncultured Prevotella sp.
CTGGACGGCACGGAGGGCGACTGGATGATGTACGAGCCGTTCTTCTGGAGCAAGGGCGTTAACGACTACCTGAACGGCAGGAACTACAGCTGCTACAGCTCGAAGGACAGGGACCACATGCCGGCAGTCCCCGAGGCCACGGTGCTGACCCTGGACGACATCAAGTCGCAGCAGGGCGGCTATACCAACGGAAAGAAAGTGATGAGCGGAAGGGACACTGTGGCGAACATCTTCAGCACGGACAGTTCCTACTCCGTGTGCAGGGTGGACGTGTCGGGCCACAAGCGCGTGCGCTGGCCGAGCGTTCCCGGCACGAACCTCGTGGGCAGCACATTCGTTGACAGCGCAGGCACAGTCCTGAAGGATGTCGTCGTGTCGACGCTCGGCACCAGGTTCGAGGCAGGCATGTACCTCATAAGCGATGTGCCGGAAGGAGCCGTGGCACTGTACTTCTCCATTCTCAACACCGCGGAGTTCGACAAGGTGGTGCTTAGCGACAGCGACAGGATAGAGGACATGGAGCCGGAATGGTTCGCCAACGACGAGCACCTTTGCGCCGTGGTGGGCAGTTCCGTAGTCGGCAGCAAGCTGCGCGCGTGCATCATAGGCGGCTCCACGACCGCCAGCATGACATGGACCGACTTCCACTATTACAGCGTGCAGAGAGGAATGCAGCAGATAGACGCACTGATGCACTTCCGCATCGCCAACCTCGCCTATGCGAAGTACGGTCGCAGAAACATGCAGGAGCAGTGCGGCGCGGGCTCGCACACGAACAATCGCACGACCGGCGGTACGAAATCCCGGGGCATGCAGGACACCGTAGGCTACGAGGAGGCGAAGGGCATCAACCAGAACGTGACGAACAGTCTTGTCGACAACCTCGTACACCAGTACGCCTGGTATGTGGACAATGACGAGTACGGAGCGGAAAAGGTGACGCAGGTGAACAACATCTGCTGTCTGGGCTACGAGGACATCTACGGAAACAAGTACGACATGATGGACGGAGTGGACCTTCCGAACGACAGCAACAACACCGGGAAGTGGCGCATCTGGATGACCGACGGCACGACGCTGATGATAAAGGGCACTACCACGAGCGGCTATTGGATAACAGGCGTGGCGCACGGAAAGCTGATGGCGGTAGTCCCTGTCGGCGCGGTGAACGGCTCAAGCAGCACCTACTATTCCGACATGTACTGGATAAGCACCTCAGCAGGCCGTGTGGTCTATCGCGGGT
>CAVHWJ010000023.1:0-4313 GCA_963639565.1 uncultured Prevotella sp.
TATGCTCAAAACTTTATCAGTTGTTCTCCGGGCGGAGCTGGCGAACGGTGACGCCGGCCTGCCACATCTCGCTTTCGCGCATGGCCTTGAGTTCGGCGTTCAGCTTCTCGCGGTAGTCGGCCTTGGAGTTGCTGTCGATTGAAATCTGAGCCTCGTTGCCGGTCTTCACGGAGAGATACAGCCACTCCATAACAGGCTTGATGGCCTCGCGGAAACGGGGCGCCCAGTCGAGCGCGCCGCGCTGCGCCGTTGTGGAACAGTTGGCATACATCCAGTCCATGCCTTTCTCGCCGAAGAGAGGCATGAGGCTCTGCGTCAGCTCCTCGATAGTCTCGTTGAAAGCCTCAGAGGGAGAGTGACCGTGCTCGCGGAGCACCTCATACTGAGCCTCGAACAAGCCCTCGATAGCGCCCATCAGCGAACCGCGCTCGCCGGTGAGGTCAGACGTTGCCTCGCGCTGGAATGTCGTCTTGAACAGATAGCCCGCGCCGATACCGATACCGAAGGCGATAGTCTTGTCCTCGGCGTTGCCCGAAGCGTCCTGGTATACGGCGTAAGAGCAGTTGAGGCCGCGGCCCTCGCAGAACATCGTGCGCAGGGAAGTTCCCGAACCCTTGGGAGCCACCATGATAACGTCCACGTCCTCCGGCGGCACAACGCCCGTGCGGTCGTTCCAGTTGATGGCGAAACCGTGAGAGTAATAGAGCGTCTTGCCCTTTGTGAGATATTTCTTTATCTTCGGCCACACCTGAATCTGACCCGCGTCGGAAAGAAGCATGCAGATGATAGTACCCTTCTCGGCAGCCTCCTCGATAGAGAAGAGCGTCTTGCCCGGCACCCAGCCGTCAGCCACGGCCTTGTCGTAAGTCCTGCCCTCGCGCTGGCCAACAATCACATTGAAACCGTTGTCGCGCAGGTTGCAGGCCTGGCCCGGGCCCTGAATACCGTAGCCGAGCACCGCAATCGTTTCGTTCTTCAATACTTCACGTGCTTTCTCCAAAGAAAATTCCTTGCTGGTGACAACAGTCTCTACCACGCCACCGAAATTCATTTCTGCCATATTACAAAATGTTTTAGTTTTAACGCCCGCACAAGTGGGGGCATCCGTATTTATCCTTTTATTATTTGTTTCTTTATATTTATCGCCAAAAGCGGTTGCAAAGTTAATCGTTTATAATCTAACGGCAAAATTTTCTTTCAATCTTTTACAAATTTAACCATAGACCTTACAACCTCCACATCGTTCTCCGTGGCGTTCGTCTTCGTTATCCTCACGTGGAACGCATCCTCGCCCACCGGCTCACGGTAGAAGTTGAGCCTGTCGCCGCAATGGCTCTCCGCCACGTATGCTATGTCGAACCGTTTGAGGCGGTGCGCCCTGTACCAGTCGATGCCGAAGAGGTCGAGCACGTGCTCGATGTATTTCACGCTGTTGATGTGGCCGTTGATGTCCACGTCGCTGTAATGCGTGTCGATGGTGCGCACGAGTCCGATGTCCTTACCTATCTTTACGCGCGATAGCGGACCGAGCGGACATTCCTTTTCCGTCTCGATATACCTCTCGATCTCGCCGTCGCGTATCTCCATGATGTTCTGCGGCTGGCGCGTTTCGGTGTCAATCATCGCCCACACGCTCCTGCCGTAGCCGTAGACCTTGGAGTCGTCGGGACTGCTGATGCGGAAGTTCCTGTTGGTGAAATACCTCATCGCGCTGTCCACCCACGTCTCCACGTCGAACCTGTCATACGCCGACGGCATGTCGTCCACCTCCACGGCGAGGCGCGAGAGCACCCACGTCTTGTGTATGGGGTTGAGATAGTTCATGCCGAAATCGCGGTCGTTGGAATGGAAGTCGGCGGCGTTGAGCAGATGGTTGCCCAAATGCCCCATGAAGAGTTTGTGCGAGAAATCGCAATGGAACGGTTCCGCGAGGAAACCGTAACGCCCCACCTTGCCGAGAGAGTTGCCCTTTGCCTGTGCCATGTCAGTTCTCCGCCTTTCTCTTTTCCTGGAGGTTGAGGAAATCCGACACCTCCTCAACCGTGTTCCTCGTTATGGCGATGCGTCCGCTGCGCGTGTACTGGAGCACGCAGTCGTATTCCTGCAACTTCATGTACAGGTTGATGATGTCCTGCGTCGTGCCCTCCTGCATGGCGGCGCAGAACGTTGGGTTCACCTCCAGGATATGCGCGTCGGCATGGCGTATGAGGCGCGGAATCTCCGGGTTCTCCATCACCTTCTGCGTGGAGAGCTTGAAAAGCCCCACCTCGCGGATGAAGAGCTGGTCGGAGGTGTAGTAGTCCGCCTTGATAACGTCGATTTTCTTCTCTATCTGCTTGGTAACGAGGAGAATCTGCTCCTCGTTGCTCCACACGGTGAACGTGTATTTGTGTACGCCCTTTATGCTCGACGCCGAAACGTTGAGGCTCTCGATGTTAATCTGCCGGCGCGTGAACACCGCCGTTATCTGGTTGAGCAGTCCGGCGATGTTTTCGGAATAGACAAGCAGCGTGTATAGTTTCTTTTCCTGATTTTCCATTGTAATGTCAGATATTAAGTTCGAGCGCCATGTCGTTGAGCGGATGTCCCGGCGAGGTCATCGGCAGCACGTTGTCGTCCTCCTTTATGGCGCACTCCAGCAGATACGGCCCTTCGGTGGCGAGCATCTTCTCTATTTCGCCTTTCAGTTCGTTCCTCGTCATGGCGACGCCGTAGGGGATGTTGTAGCCCTCGCAGATGCTCTTGTAGTTGGGGTTGAGCATCTTGGTGAACGACCGCCTGTGGCCGAAGAACATGTCCTGCCACTGGCGCACGTTGCCCAGGTAGTTGTTGTTGAGCATAATCATCTTCACCGGGGCCTGCTGCTCCATTATGGTGCCAAGCTCCTGGATGCTCATCTGGAAACCGCCGTCGCCCGTGAACAGGCACACCGTGCGGTCGGGCGCGCCGAACGTGGCGCCGATTGCCGCCGGAAGACCGAAGCCCATCGTGCCGAGTCCGCCGCTGGTAACGATAGACCTCTTGCGCTTGTACTTGAAATAGCGCGAGGAGAACATCTGGTTCTGCCCCACGTCGTTCACGAGTATCGCCTCGCCCTTGGTGGCCTCCGCCACGGCGTTGGTCACCTCGCCCATGAGCAGCATGCCGTCCTTGGGGTGTATCGCCGGCTCGATTACCTTTTCGAGTTCTATCTTGTGGAGCGGAGCGAAACTGTCGCGCCACTCGCGGTGGGTGTTCTTGTTGAGCAGTTTCGTTATCGCCGGCAGCGACTCCTTGCAGTCAGCCACCACCGCCACGTCGGTCTTCACGTTCTTGTCAATTTCCGACTGGTCGATGTCGAGGTGTATCACCTTGGCCTGTTTGGCGTAGGTGCTCAGGTCGCCGGCCACGCGGTCGCTGAACCTCATGCCGATGGCGATGAGCACGTCGCAGTCAATCTCCTTCATGCAGGGTGCGTAGTTGCCGTGCATGCCCAGCATGCCCATGTTGAGCGGATGGTCGGTGGGCAGGGCGGACAGTCCGAGCAGCGTCCTTGCCGCCGGGATGTCGGCTTTCTCAAGGAAGTCCACGAGTTCGTCGTGCGCGTCGCCGATTTCCACGCCGTGGCCCACGAGAGCCAGCGGCCTCTTGGCGGCGTTGATGATGTCCGCCGCCTCCCTCACCTTCGCCTCGTCGGGCTTGGGATAGGGGTTGTAGCTGCGCACGTAGTTCACGTGCTTCGGCCTATAGTCCACCATGGCGAGCTGCGCGTTGCGCGGGAAGTCGAGCACCACAGGCCCGGGCCTTCCCGACTTGGCGATGTAGAAGGCGCGGCTCACCGCCCACGCCACGTCCTCGGCGCGGCGTATCTGGTAGCTCCACTTCGTGATGGGCTGCGTGAGTCCCACCAAGTCCACCTCCTGAAAACCGTCGGTGCCCAGCGCGTTCACGCACACCTGGCCGCAGATGACCACAAGCGGCGTGGAGTCCATCATCGCGTCGGCGATGCCCGTTAGCGTGTTTGTCGCTCCGGGGCCGCTTGTCACGATGCACACTCCCACCTTGCCGCTGACGCGCGAATATCCCTCGGCGGCATGCACCGCCGCCTGTTCGTGGCGCACGAGTATATGGTCGAACGCCTTTTTCTCGCCGCGCGTGTAGGCATACACCTCGTCGTACACGGGCATTATCGCTCCGCCTGGATAGCCGAAGACAATCTCCGTGCCTTCCTCGGCGAGCGAGCGCATCAGCGCCTCGGCTCCTGTTATTTCGTTTTCTGCCATATCTATTTCTTTAAAGGCGTGTTCAAATTAATTCCATTAATTACCACGCGT
>CAVHWJ010000023.1:4572-11596 GCA_963639565.1 uncultured Prevotella sp.
CTGATATGTCCGATGCTCAGTCCCGACGTTCCTCCGGAGAAGCGTCCGTCGGTGATCAGTGCGCATTCCTTGCCGAGGTGTCGGCTCTTGATATACGAGGTGGGGTAGAGCATCTCCTGCATACCCGGGCCTCCCTTTGGTCCCTCGTGGGTAATTACCACGCAGTCGCCCGACTTCACCTTTCCGCCGAGTATTCCCTCGCAAGCGTCCTCCTGCGAGTCGAAGCACACGGCCGGACCCTCGAAATGCCACAGCGACTGGTCCACGCCGGCCGTCTTCACCACGCATCCGTTTTCGGCGATGTTGCCGAAGAGCACGGCAAGTCCGCCGTCCTTCGTGTAGGAATGTTCCAGACTGCGTATGCAGCCCCCGGCGCGGTCGGTGTCGAGGCTCTCCCACTGGGCGTTCTGACTGCCCATCTGCGTGGAGAACTTGTGTCCCGGCGCGCTGCGGTAGATGCGGTCGGCCTCCGGGTCAATGTCAGCCCCGGTGATGTCGTATTTCTTCATCTGCTCCGCTATGGTCTTGCCGTCCACGCGCTTGCACTCCCCGTGGATAAGTCCGCCCTTGTTCAGTTCGTTCATAATGCCGAGAATACCTCCGGCGCGGTTGCACTCCTGCACACTGTATTTCTGCGTGTTAGGCGCGAGCATACAGAGGCACGGCACCTTGCGGCTCAGTCGGTCGATGTCCTCCATCTTGAAATCAGCCCCTGCCTCCTGCGCCACGGCGAGCAGATGCAGCACGGTGTTTGTGCTGCCGCCCATTGCGATGTCGAGCGTCATGGCGTTGAGGAAAGCCTCGCGTGTGGCGATGCTGCGCGGCAGAACGCTCTCGTCGCCGTCCTCGTAATAAGCCAGCGCGTTCTTCACCACCAGCCGCGCCGCGTCCTTGAACAGTCGCACGCGGTTCTCGTGCGTGGCGAGTATCGTGCCGTTTCCCGGCAGACTGAGACCAATGGCCTCCGTCAGCGAGTTCATCGAATTGGCGGTGAACATGCCCGAGCAACTGCCGCAGCCGGGACAGGCGCACTGTTCGAGCTGCCTCATGTCGTCGTCGGAAACCGACGTGTCGGCGCCCTTTATCATCGCCGTCACGAGGTCGGCGTTCTCGCCTTTCCACTTGCCGGCCTCCATGGGGCCGCCGGAGCAGAACACCGTGGGGATGTTGAGCCTCATTGCCGCCATCAACATTCCGGGCGTCACCTTGTCGCAGTTGGAAATGCAGATCATCGCGTCCGCCTTGTGGGCGTTCACCATGTATTCCACGGAGTCGGCGATGATGTCGCGGCTTGGCAGCGAATAGAGCATACCGTCGTGTCCCATGGCGATGCCGTCGTCCACGGCAATGGTGTTGAACTCGGCGGCATAGCACCCCATGGCCTCTATTTCCTTTTTCACTATCTGCCCTATTTCGTGCAGATGCGTGTGTCCGGGAACAAACTGCGTGAAGCTGTTTACTATGGCTATGATCGGTTTGCCGAACTGCTCGTGTTTCATACCGGCGGCCACCCACAGGGCGCGTGCTCCCGCCATTCTTCTGCCTTCCGTGCAGACGCTACTTCTCAACTGGTGTTTCATATCGTTTCCTTTATTTGGCGTGTCGTTTTACATACGCGCGTTGTTACAAATCCATGCCATTGCCTAATCCGGCAATACCTTATTATATATATTATATACCCCAAGACGGATGCAAGAGGCGGCGGTGCCGTAGGGCGATGCCGCGCCAAGTGCCGAATTGGATTACAAAGTTACTTGTTTTTAAGAAAAAAAGGACAAAATGAAAGATTTATTTTCCTTTTTAATGTCGGATAACAGGGATGAAGCGCGGAAATATTATAAAACGAAAGAAAAACGACACATTTAAATATTAAAGTGTGCAATTTCTTTGCCGTCTAATTTGAATTTCTCGATAAGAGAAAGTTTCAGACCGTGATTTTCCCGTTGTCGTTGAAAATCTCCTCGTCGTACGCCATGCGCGCCACAACTTCGTCCACCTTATATATATCGTGCTTCAGGGAATATAGTTCGGTCACGGCGTGCGGCTTCTTGTCGGAAAGCATCCGCAGGATTTCCTCCCTAATCCGCTCCGTTTCCTCGCGGTCTTCGGCGGTTTCCTTTTTGTGGGAGATACACACGTCGCACTGTCCGCAGTCGCACGACGACTTCTCGCCGAAATACCTGAGCAGCTGCCGGCTGCGGCACACATAGCCGTTCTCGGCATAGGCTATCACCGCCTCTATCCTCTGGCGGAAGAGTTTCTTGCGCTGGTCGTAGACGCTCTGCGGTATCACCACCTCGCACTCCTCCACGCGGTTCTGCACGTAGCGGATGCGCGGGATGTCTTTCTTGGGGATGAAGCTCACGATGTGCTTGCGGTTGAATTCCTTTAGCGTCATGTAAACCTCGCTCTCGCTGATTCCCACCTGCCGGGCGATAACGCCCTCGTCGATGAAAACGTAGTCGGAAAACAGACCGCTGTAAGTGCGCAGCATCGCGATTACCACCTTGTTCTGCAGCTCCGACATTTCGCGGAGCTTATACAGTTCGTCCCTGTCCACGAGGAACATCATCCGCGCGCGGCTGTCGCCCTCCTCGTTGTATTCTATGTAGCCCGATTTCTCCAGTATGTGCAGCGCGGCCTCAAGCCTCACGGGGAAATGTCTGAACGCTGTGCAGAACTTGCCCATGTCGAACTCGAAGGTGTGGTTGAAACCGCTCCCCACGCCGATCTGGAAGAAATACGCAAGGTGTTCGTAGACGGTCTTAATATAGTCCTTGTCGGGGAAATTGTCGCCCACCCTGTTGCGCAGCACCGCCCGGTCGCGGTCGTTGTAGAGCATCACGGCGTACGCCTTCTTGCCGTCCCTGCCGGCGCGCCCCGCCTCCTGGAAATACGCCTCCACGGAGTCGGGGCAGTCGATGTGAATCACCGTCCTCACGTCGGGCTTGTCGATGCCCATGCCGAAGGCGTTGGTCGCCACCATCACCTTCACCTCGTCCCTCTGCCACTGCGTCTGCCGCTCGTCCCTCGTGGCGTGGTCAAGTCCGGCGTGGTAGTATGTCGCGCTTATGCCGTAGCGCGAGAGATATTCGGCGGTCTCCTTTGTCTTCTGCCGGCTGTACACATAAACTATCGCGCTGCCGCCCACCGACCGGAGGATATGCACCATTTGCTCCAGCTTGTCCGTCGCCTCCCTCACGATATATGCGAGGTTGGCGCGCGCGAAGCTCATGCGGAACACGTTTTTCTCCCTGAAACCGAGCTTCTCCTGAATGTCGTCCACCGTGGCAGGGGTGGCGGTGGCGGTGAGGGCGAGCACGGGTGCGCCGGGCTTTATCTTGCGTATCTGCGCTATGGCGAGGTATGACGGACGGAAATCGTAGCCCCACTGGCTGATGCAGTGCGCCTCGTCCACGGTGATGAAGCTCACGTTCATGTGGCGCAGCTTCACGGTGAACAGTTCCGACGAGAGCCTTTCGGGCGAGACATAGAGCAGCGTCACGCCGCCGAGCACGGCGTTGTCGAGCACTTTCAGTATCTCCGCCCTCTGCATGCTGCCGTATATGGCATACGCCCTCACGCCCTTGGCGCGCAGGTGCTCCACCTGGTCCTTCATCAGGGCGATGAGGGGCGTTACGACAACGCACACCCCCTTCATAGCCAAGGCCGGCACTTGGAAAGTGATTGACTTTCCGCCTCCCGTGGGCATCAGCCCTAAGGTGTCCCTGCCCTCGCTGATGCTGCTTATTATCTCCCTTTGGATTCCCCTGAAGCCGTCGTAGCCCCAGTATTCCTTCAGAATCCTAAGATGCTTGTCCTCTTCCGGCATCCGCTGCAACCTGTTTGGCGCACCATATATAAAGCGCGCCGCGTTAAACAATAACCGTAGACGCTCAGTCTTCGGTGGGTCTGATGTCTTCTATCTGCAACTGCACGTCGTTGTGCTTGAACACGTTGTCTTCTATCGTGTAGGCGATGTCGAAACTGCGCTTCGACTTGATGTAGCGCGCTGCCGCGCTCTGTCCGAAGGCGATGCCGTTCATCACGTTGTTCGACTTCGAGTCCACCAGTTCGAGCTTTATGTGCTCCTGCTCCCTGCCCACCACCTTGCTCGTGCCGAAGTCGTAGACGTCGTTCGTGCAGAACACCGGCTTCGGGTTTCCCGGGCCGAAGGGGCCGAATTTCTTGAGTTCGCTGTGCATCTTGCGCGTTATGTCGCGGAAGTCAATCACCGCGTCGATGTCGAGCGTCGCCTCGGTGTGCTCCGGCAGGATATGGTCGTCCACATACTCCTGAAACCTCCTGCGGAACTCCTTCACGTCGTCCCAGCGGAGTGTCAGTCCGGCGGCGTAGGTGTGTCCGCCGAAGTTCATCAGCAGGTCGCGGCAGCTTTTTATCGCCGCATAGATGTCGAAGCCCGCCACGCTGCGCGCCGAACCCGTGGCGAGGTCGCCGTCGCGCGTGAGCACAACGGTGGGTCGCACGTAAATCTCCGTCAGGCGCGATGCCACGATGCCGATCACGCCCTTCTTCCAGTTCTCGTCGTAGAGCACGATGCTCGAATGTTTCTGCTGGCTTTCGAGACGCTCCACGATGCCGTTGGCCTCCTCGGTCATCTGCTTGTCGATGTCCTTGCGCTGCTCGTTGTATTCGTTGATGTGGCGCGCCTCGTTGAGAGCCACGGCGAAGTCCTTTTCCACCAACAAATCCACGCTCTCCCTGCCGTTCTCCATGCGTCCCGAGGCGTTGATGCGCGGCCCTATCTTGAACACTATGTCGCTCATCGCCAGCGTGCGCCCGTTTAGTCCGCAGATGTCGATTATTGCCTTCAGCCCCACGTTGGGGTTCTGGTTCAGCTGTTTCAGTCCGTGGAACGCCAGAATCCTGTTCTCGCCCGTCACCGGCACAATGTCCGCCGCTATGCTCACCGCGCAGAAGTCGAGCAGCGGAATGAGCCTGGAGAACGGTATGCCGTTGTTCTTGGCGAAGCCCTGCATCAGTTTGAAGCCCACTCCGCATCCGCACAGGTGCTTGAAGGGATAGCTGTCGTCGGCGCGCTTGGGGTTGAGTATTGCCGCCGCCGGCGGCATGGTGTCGTCGGGCACGTGGTGGTCGCAGATTATGAAGTCTATGCCAAGGCTCTTGGCGTATTCCACCTCTCGCGTGGCCTTTATGCCGCAGTCGAGGATTATCACCAGTTTCACCCCCGTCTCCTGAGCGTATTGCAGTCCCTTGCGGCTCACCCCGTAGCCCTCGTCGTAGCGGTCGGGGATGTAGTAGTCGATGTTGGAGTAATACTGCTGCAGGAACTTGTAGACCAGCGCCACGGCGGTGCATCCGTCCACGTCGTAGTCACCATACACCATGATGCGCTCCTTGCGCCCCATGGCCTCGTTGAGCCTGTCCACGGCCCTGTCCATGTCTTTCATCAGGAACGGGTCGAGCAGGTCGCCGAGCTGCGGGTGGAAGAATTTCCTTGCCTCGTCGGCCCCTATCCCGCGCTTCGCCATTATCTGGGCGAGTGGCGCGCTGATGCCGAGTTTCTCCCTCAGCTTATCCGCATCTCTCTTCTGGTCGGGTGTAGGTGGTTCGTATTTCCATTTAAAGTGCATTTATATATGTTTTTTATTTTCGTCGAAGCGTGTGGCGGTCTGTGGGTTTCGTGCTTCCGCAGACCAAATAGCGTGTAAAGTTACAAATAAAATTCCAATTACCCCTTAACGCCCTTTGTTTTTTTCATAATTTCACAAAAGCGGGTTCTAAAAATTTTGGAAGATCCCAAAAGCGTCGGCGGAGTGCCTGTCGCTTGTCGCATAAGGGGCGGTTTGCCGCGACGTTTTTCGTCGCCGCTTAAACAACATTAACTAATCTTTTTTGCGCCGGCTGCAACTATCCGTTACTTTTGCATTGCGCTGGGGAACGTCGGCGCAAGTAAAAACAAATAAATACAAACGACATGGAAGCATTGGAAAACCTCTACACCAGGCGCAGCATCAAGGGCTTTACCGACCTGATGCCGCAGCAGTATGACATAGACAGAATAACGAAAGCCGGAATGGCGGCACCCACGGGAATGGGGATGCAGGCACCGTATATCGTGGTGGTGAAGAACAAGGCGTTGCGCGACGAACTCTCGAAGATGAACGCCGAGGTGATGGGCGCGCACGCCGACCCGTTCTACAACGCCCCGGTAATCATCGTGGTGCTGGCGGACAAGTCGCGCGGCACCTACCTCTACGACGGTTCGCTGGTGATGGGCAATATGCTCAACGCCGCCCACGCCGTGGGGCTCGGGGCTTGCTGGATTCACAGGGCAAAGGAGGTGTTCTCTTCGGAGCGCGGCAAGGAACTGCTCCGCGAGTGGGGCATCACGGGCGACGTGGAGGGCATCGGACACATTGCCCTTGGCTATCCCGCCGTTGTGCCGAAACCGGCTAAACCGCGCAAGGACGGCTATGTTCGTGTGATTGAATAGCGCACAGCCGATGAACAGAATAATAATGCTCGGCACGGGCAACGCCACGGTGACGCGTTGTTACAACACTTGTTTCATAATGGAGACCTCCGCCACGCGGCTGCTCGTGGACGCAGGCGGCGGAAACGGCATACTGCGCCAGCTTGAAAAGGCTGGCGTGTGCATCGCCGGCTTGCACCATCTCTTCGTTACCCACGCCCACACCGACCATGTGCTCGGCGTGGTGTGGGTCATCCGTATGGTGGCGCAGTGCAAGGGGTATGAGGGCAAGCTGCACGTGTACTCCCACGACAAGGTACTCAACGTGGTGAAGACCATTATTAATATGGTGTTGGCGAAGAAGCAGCTGGCGAAGGTGGCGGAGCGCGTGGAGTTCCATGAGATAACCGACGGCGAGTCTTTCCCCGTGGGCGATATGCGCCTTACGTGTTTCGACATCCGTTCCACAAAGGAAAAGCAGTTCGGTTTTCGTGCGGAACTGCCCGGTGGCTGCTCCGTGGCGTGCCTCGGCGACGAACCTTACAACCCGGCGAACCGCCGCTATGC
>CAVHWJ010000023.1:11834-14634 GCA_963639565.1 uncultured Prevotella sp.
TTGGAGGTGATTGAATTGTAAGGGGAGGCGGTTTTAGATGAAAATCATAAAGGGTGACTTTTCCCTCAGACTGCCGCTCGCCGTGGCACCGACGATAAAAGCCGGATTTCCCAGTCCGGCGGAGGACTATCTGCACGACAGTCTCGACTTCAACCGCGACCTGATAAAGAACCCCGAGGCGACGTTCTACGGACGCGTGTCGGGAGACTCGATGATCGAGGCCGGGATTTGCGACGGAGACATCGCAGTAATCGACCGTTCGCTGGAGCCGGCCGACGGCGACGTGATTGTGGCTTTCGTCAATGGGGAGTTCACCATAAAATATCTCGACATGACACACCGAGGGGAGGGGTACATCGAACTGCGCCCCGCCAACCCCAATTATTCGCCGATACGCATCGGTGCCGACGACAATTTCAGGGTGTGGGGCGTTGTGGCGTGGACGATAAAGAAATGGAGAAGATAGACGATGAAATGGTATGCCGTGTGCGACTGCGACAACTGCTATGTGAGCTGCGAAAGGGTGTTCCGCCCCGACCTTGAGGGGAAACCCGTGGTGGTGCTGTCTAACAACGACGGCTGTGTGGTGGCGCGCAGTGCCGAGGCGAAACGCCTGGGGGTGAAGGCCGGCACGCCGTTCTTCCAGTTGCGCGAACTGTTTCCCGGCACGCGGATAGAGGCTTTTTCGTCTAACTACGAACTCTACGGCGAAATCACGGGGCGCGTGATGACGGTTATCCGCGACATGGCGCCGCAGTGCTTCCGCTACTCGATAGACGAGGCGTTCGTCATTCTCGAAGACTTCTCCGCCGACTCCCTCCGCGAATGGGGACGTTGTCTCCACGACCGCATACGGCAGTCGGTGGGGATGCCGGTGAGCATAGGCATCGCCCCCACGAAGACGCTGGCCAAGATGGCGTCGCATTTCGCAAAGAAACACGCCGGCTACCGCCACGTGTGCATCATCGACAACGAGGAGAGGCGCGTGAAAGCCGCCAAACTCTTTCCCATAGGCGAGGTGTGGGGCGTGGGACGGCGTTACGCCGCGCGTCTCGAAGGCATGGGCGTTGAAACGGCGTTCCAGTTCGCGGCCCACTCGCAGTCGTGGGTCGCCGCCACGTTCAGGAACATCAACATGGAGCGCACTTGGGCGGAGCTGAACGGCACAGACTGCGTGCCTGACGACATTCCGGCGAAGAAGAAGAGCATCTGCACGAGCCGCAGCTTCGAGGGCATGGTGGGCGACTACGACACCTTGCGCACCCACGTGGCGAACTTTGCCGCGAGGTGTGCCGAGAAACTGCGTCGTCAGCAGTCGTCGGCGTGTATTGTGGGTACTTTCATCGGGTCTAACGCTTTCCGTCAGGATTTGCCGCAATATTGGAACATGACGGAAGCCGCCCTACCCACGCCGTCCTCTTCTACAATAGACATAGTGAAAGCCGCCACGCAGTGCCTCTGCCGCATCTACCGTCCCGACATAAAGTATAAGCGCGCCGGGGTTGTGCTCATGGGCGTGGTGCCGTCGTCGGCCATACAGCCCGACCTCTTCGAGTTCAGTCCCGCGGCATACCGCCGTAAGACCGCCCTCGACACGGCGGTGGACAGGATTAACCGTGTGGACGGCACGGAAACCGTTATCCTTTCCTCGCAGCAGTACCCCGGCGGCAGGAAATTCGCCGACGCCATAAAGCACGACCACAAAAGTCCATGCCCCACTACGAGGTGGAGCGACATTATCAAATTGAAATGATTTTGGAAAACAAAAAAGCCCCAAACCAAAGTTTGGAGCTTCCCTAGAGGTACCTAGCAGAGTCGAACTGCTCTAAACGGTTTTGCAGACCGTTACCTAACCGATCGGCCAAGGTACCGTTTTCTTAATTGCGAGTGCAAAGGTAGTGATTTCTTTCGTGACCGCCAAATTTTTCCCTGACTTTATTTCGCTTTGCTGCCGATTTTCTTTCTCATGGCACATTCCGCCGCCGTTTTCCCGCGCATTTTGCGCCTTGCGCCCATAGCCTTGCCGTTTTTCAGCTGCGACAGCTTGCACCCCGTGCATCCAGCACAGCGCGAACCGCCCCTGTTTGCGTCTGCCAACGCTTTCCGGACCCTGTAAGCCGCATAGCCCGCTGCCGCCACGACGGCCAGGCACACAATAATCATTTGCATAACATGGATTGTCAATCAAAAACCGTACCAGTATTCTCCTTTCCTCCATAATAGCCCCGGATTAATTTCGCCGAAGCCGCGGTTTGTATTACCTTTGTATTGTAAATACGACTGTTATGAAATTTCTGACGAAAAAGTTATTCCTTGCCGCAGCGTTAGTTGCCGTAGCCGTTTCCGCGTTCAGCGGAGGAATGAAGAAAACTGGTATCGCGTCCCTCTGCGAGGGCGACCTCCTTTTCTGCGCCAAGTCATCCGACAACCCCATAACCGATGTCACCGCCGGCGTGGACGGAATGAAGATAGACCACGTGGCGATATTCCACAGGGTGGGGGAGACGGCCTTTGCCCTTGAGGCGATACACCGCGGCGTTTGCCTCACGCCGATGGACAGCTTTATGGCTCGCCGCGAGACTGTCGTCGCCGCACGGCTCAAGGACACCGTTGGCGTGGCGCGGTCAGTGGTGGGGGCGTTGCGATTTCTCGGCAAACCCTACGACTTCAACTTCATGCCCGACGACAGTGCCTTTTATTGCAGCGAACTGGTGCAGAAATGCTACCGCCGCGCCGACGGCGAACTTGTCTTCAAGCCCATTCCCATGTCTTTCCACGACAAGACGGGCAAAGTAACCCC
>CAVHWJ010000023.1:15362-17501 GCA_963639565.1 uncultured Prevotella sp.
CTCCTCCGGCTTCAGGTTCTTGTCGGCCTTGTGTCCCCCCACGGAATAATACAGTTCCGTGACGGAAGGCATCCTCAGCGACGTGTTGTAAGAGGCGTACACCTTCACGTTGCCGCCGATGCGGTAACTCGCGTCGATGCCCGGGTAAACCCTCATGTTCATGTGGTTCCACGAGTTCTTCACCGCCACGATGCCGGCCGACAGCGTGAAGCGTTCCAGCAGGATGTTGTGCTCCAGCGTGAAACTGATGTTCGTGCGGTTCAGTCCGTTGGTATAGTCGCGGTCGGTGTTGTGAACGTGTTTCGCCTCTTCGAGCGGTTCGCCCAGCGTGGTGCTCACCAAGTCCTCGTTCCTCAGTTCCGCGCAGATGGCGGTTCGCCCCCCTGCCCAGTCGAAATACGAGTTGAGGTTCACGCCGAAAACGTCGGTGCGGTGGTAGTTGTATGCCACGCCGTAAGTGCCGCCCTCGGGGATAACGTTGTCGAGTCCGCGGAAATATTCAAAGCGGTCCATGTTGCGGTTCCAGTAAACCGAAGGGCTTAGATGGAAACGCCCGCGCCGCGTTTCCGCCTTCAGCGCGGTGTAGCTCTTGAAAGTGTGTTCAAACTGGTCGTCGGAGCCGGTGCCGTAGAATGTGTTTGAACCGAAGTCGCGCACGCTGAGTCCGGCGTGCCAGCTCACCCTTGTGTCTTGGTCTGTATAAGAACCCTTGTAGAAAGCCTTTGCCCCCTCAAAGTCGGTGTTCAGCCGCCCGGCTTTGTTGCGGTTGTAGCCGTCGGAGCGCGTGTAGTTTCCCGAAACGGAGTTCGTCCATTTCCCCGAAACAATCGCCGCCCCCGCGCCGCCGTTGAAATAGCCGTAGCTTCCGGCTTCGGCGTGCGCCGCCATGCGGTTCTGCGTGGGGTGTTTCGTCACGATGTTTATCGCCCCCAGGAGCGACGACGTGCCGAACACCCTTCCTGCCGGCCCCTCGAGCACTTCGATGCGCTCGATGTCGCAGATGTCCACGGGGAAGTCGAAGGCGTTGTGTCCCGTCTGAGGGTCGCAGATGTTCACGCCGTCGAGCAGCACTGTGATTTGCTCGTAGTTGCCGCCGCGGATGCTGATGTCGGTCTGCGCGCCAATCGGCCCGCGCTGCCTCACGTCCACCCCTGCCGCGTATTTGAGCAAGTCGTTGATACTCTGTGCCGGCGCCTGTTCGATGTCCTTGCGCTCCAGCACAGTAACCATTCTGGCCGCCTGTCCGTGTGTCAGCGGAGCGCGCGAGCCTGTCACCCTCACCTCGTCGAGCGCGATGCCGCTGCGTGTGGCGATGGTGTCCGTCTCTGCCGGCACGGGCTTCACGCTGATGCCGTCGGCCTTGGCGTGGGTCAGGGTGGCCACGCTGAGTGTGCCTACGATGACCTCCTTGCCAAGACAGGCGAACAGGGCGTAACCCTTGCGAGTGAAGTGCTTGAACTTCACCGGCGAGGCGGGTTTCCTTTTGTTCTTGTACATAGAGTTTTTATGAAATTAATGTATGTCGCCTTTGAAAGGCTCGGCAAAAGTACGCAGAAATATGAATAAAATGGCGGCTTCCGTGTATAAATCGGCAAAATGATGTCACTGTTATGGCGATTTTCATTACCTTTGCATTATTGGGGCGGTCGTTAGGGGGCTGCCGCCAGTGGAGTTTAATACTATAACTACAAATTTTTAATCTATAATAATATTATGAACAGTGACCCAAAGGATTGCCTCTATTGTCAGAACAATGAGACAATGCACGAATTGATGATTGAAGTGGCTAAACTCAGCGTTTCCAGAGTGTTTATCTTCAAGGAGCAGACCTACCATGGCCGTTGCCTCGTGGCTTACAAGGACCATGTGGACGACCTCAACTTGCTGTCTGACGACGACCGCAACGCCTTCATGGCTGACGTGGCTAAGGTGACGCGCGCCATGCAGAAGGTGTTCAACCCCGACAAGATTAACTACGGTGCTTATTCCGACACGCTCTCTCACCTGCATTTCCACCTCATCCCGAAATACAAGGGCGGTCCCGATTTCGGCGGCGTGTTCCAGATGAACCCCAAGAAGGTGTATCTCACCGACGCCGAGTATGCCGAAATGGCCGAGGCTCTGAAAAAGGAACTCTAA
>CAVHWJ010000024.1:0-11058 GCA_963639565.1 uncultured Prevotella sp.
CCTTTTGAACATGAATTGCCGTGAATTTCCCACGAATTTGTCATAAATCGGGCTTGTGGGAAAAAACGGAATCGGTATGTTTTACGAAGAAAAACCGCCCCGAATGTTTGGCGGTGACGCTGAATGTCGTTACATTTGCAGCCGAAATCATCAAAGATACAGATATGACACGTTTGGCGATTGCGTGCGCATTTTTCTTTCTTTCTTTTCATGCAACCGCTCAAGACTACTTTTCATGCGATTTCGGGAAAGGCATTCCCGCAGGTTTCACCATGGCCGACTACGACCGCAACACCCCCTCCGCCTCGATGAAAAAGGCCGGCTTCGACGTTGGCGTGCCGTGGATAGCCGCCGCGCCGGCATCCGACAGCGGCAACACCGCGGCGTGCAGCACGTCGTGGTACACCCCTGCCGGCACCTCCGACGACTGGCTCGTGACGCCGCCCGTGACGCTCCGCGGCGACACCCCCGAACTCTCGTTCCGCACCATGGCGTCGGACAAGAACCATCGCGACGGCTTCGCCGTGTACGTCTCCACGGAGGAGACAGGCGACAAGACAACCTTCGACCTCGACAAACCGTTGCTGGCCGTTGGGCAGGAGGAGGCGGAATGGACGGACCACACGGTTTCGCTCGCGGAATACGCCGGCAAGACGGTGAGGGTGGCGTTCGTGAACAACTCCACCGACTGCAGCCGCCTTTACCTCGACGACATCAGCGTGTATGAAAGCCACACGGCGCGCCTCGCGCTCACCACGCCCGAAACGGTGAACTACGCCGGAGAGGTGGAGGTGTCGGGAACGGTCTCGACAGGACGGGCGGAACCCGTAAAAGGCTTCACCGTGAGCCTCACGACAGGCGGCGAGACGTTCACGCAGACTTTCAGCGACGAGGTGACGGCCGGGAATCCCGTGGCGTTCACCCTCGACCGTAAGCTCCGCGTGGCGAAGCTGCAAAAGACGGAATACACCGTGGCGGTGACGGCCGACGGCGACACCGACAGCCGCACGGCAAGCGTCACGTCATACCCGCGCAAGGCGGTGTGCGAGGAAGGCACGGCCACGTGGTGCTCGTGGTGCGTGCGCGGACTGGTCGCCCTTGATTCCATACGGCGGAACTACTCCGACAGGATTGTCGGCATCGCCGTACACAGCGGCGACGTGATGTCGAGCGACTATTATTCCGCCGTGTCGCGCTATTTCGGGAGCAGTCTGCCCACCGGCACCGTGAACCGTCAGGTCAGCTCCGACCCCAAGGACTTCATCCGCTACGCCAGCATCCTGCTCCAGGGCAGCGAGACGTTCTGCGCCATGAACCTGTCGCTCGACTTCGACCGGGCGACGAGGACTGTCACCGCCGCCGCCACGACCACCTTCGCCGAAGACCAGGCGCAGCACAGCTACGCCCTTGCCTACGCCATTATAGAAAACGCCGTTCACCAGCCCGGCAACGACAGCTACAACCAGCACAACGCCTATGCCGACGGGGCGCACGGCGCGATGGGCGGCTACGAGAACTACGGCGAGTATGTGCCGGCCGACAAGATGTGGTTTAACGACGTGGCGCGCGGATGCGTGGGCGACCTTTTGGGCATCGACGGTTCAATCCCACAGGCAGTGCAGGGCGGCGCGCCCGTAGTGGACGAGCGCGTTTTCACCCTCCCCGACAACATCCTCGCCGACGACAACGTGGAGATTGTGGCGATGCTGATAGACAAGTCCGACGGACATATCGTGAACGCCGAGTCGGCCGCCCTCTGCCCACAGGAAACAGGCATCCGCAACGGCGTGGCAGACAATAGCGGCGCAGCCCCAACGGCAATATACTCCATAGGAGGAATGAGCCTGAAATTCCCCACTAAGGGCATAAACATCATACGACTAAGTAACGGTAAAACAGTAAAGGTCGCACAATAAATTTATGAAAATTCATGGTTAATTCATGTCCATTCGTGTCAAAACAAGAATATTCTTTTTGAACATAAATCCCCATAAATTTACCATGAATTTATCATAAATTTCTTGTGAATTTAACATAAATTGAACGATAATTTTGCCATAACCCCCACATTTGCTACATTTGTGGGTGTTATGGCAAAATTCTTTCTTTCAGCTTTAGCCGCCCTTCTCGTCGCCCTGCCCACATCGGCGGCGCGCCAAGGGGTTTCAGAGGAGTTCCGCAGACTTGAGGGCGTGTCGTGCAAGACACTGCTCGAAAGGGGCTACGGATATGTGGAAAAGTGCCGGTACGACAGCGCGCTGATCTATTATTCCGTGGTGGCGAACAGGTATTACGACAACCCCGGCGACAGGGAAAACGCGAAATACTACGTCAAGGCCCTGCAAGACATCGGCATCATATATATGGTGAACGACTACGACTACCAGAAGTCATACGACTATCTCCTCCAGGCCATGGAACTCGCCGAGAAGAGCGGCGAGACGGAAAAGCTGCCCAACATATACAACTGCATCGCCAACATATTGCAGACGGCGCGTTCCGACGGCGACGAAAAGGAGCGGAACCAGGTTTATGAAATGCTCAGCAAGTCGTTCGCCGCGTCGGTGAAGAACAAGAACTATGACGGCGCGTCGCTCGCGCTCACGAACATCGTCACCTTCTACATCGGCTCCCCCAAGCGGCGCAGCCTTGCCAAGATATTTTCCGCCTACCGCCGTCTGCCCGCCCCCGACACCGTTGAGCGGCAGTGCGCCCTGCTTTACTGCAAGGGGTATGAGGAACTCCTCGCCGGGCGTTACGCCGCCGCCGTGGACTGTTTCCGCCGGTCGGTGGGGAAAGTGGAAAAGGGTCCGCTGTCATACCGCGGCGTGCTCTCGTCATACAACAACATCTTCCACATATACGTGCTCGCCGGGGATTACGACAAGGCGTTGCAGACCGTGGAGTGGTCTGTTGAATACGCCAAGAAGAACAACAGCGAGGACTATATCCCGGGTCTGTACCATGCCCTGATGTCGATTTACAAAGAGAAGGGCGATTCCGCCAATATGCGGAAATACGAATACCTCTACCTGAAGGAGAAAGAGAAGACGCTGGGCAACACGAAGCTGGCGTCGGTGAAGAACGTGAAGTTCATCCGCGAGCTGAACCGAGCCAACGAACAGGTGCGCGAGCTTTCGCGCAAACGCCGCGTCCACCTGTACCTCCTTTGCGCCGTAACCGTGGTGGGCTGTGTCATAGCCTACCTCCTTTCCCGCCTCTACCGCGCCTACGGCAAACTGGCCCAGGCCAACAAGCACCTCTACAAGACCAACGTGGAACTCCTCGCACGCGAGGCCGCCGCAAGGGAGAAACGCACGGAAACCCCCGTGCCAAAGGAGGCCAAGGAAGCCAAATACCAGGGCAGCCGCATGTCGGAGAGCGACACAAAGGAGCTGTACCAAGCCGTGCTGCACGTCATGGAGACATCCCCCGAGATATACCACACGGGCTTCAACGTGGAGAAACTCAGCGAACTGGCCCACAGCCGTCCGCGCTACGTGTCGCAAGCCATAAACCAGGAGTACGGCGACAACTTCAACCAGTTCCTCAACGAATACCGCATCAAGGAGGCTTGCCGCCGGCTCAACGGCAACGACGGCTACCGCAACATGACGATAGAGGCCATCGCCGAGAGCGTGGGCTTCAAGTCGCGCACGAGTTTCGGCGCGCTCTTCAAGAGTTCCACCGGCCTTTCGCCGTCGGCATACCAGCGCATGGCGAGGGAATCGGCTAAAGACGCTTTGTAACCGCAAGAGTTTGCGGCGGATGCAAAGTGTAACCACGGGCTGTCTTTAAACGTGCATAAGGTCATTGGCAAGGCGTGTATTCATGCCTGTCAGTGACTTTTTTCGTGAATTAAGACATACACCGAAACGAAACGCCGCCCGTGAAATGACATTCCCTTTAATTTTGCAGTTGAAAAGAAAGAAACCGGGACCTGCGGCAGGGTTCACCGCAGACATCCCGGCCATAACAAAGGGAACTCAACAAATTAAAAGACACATGCACATGAGAAAACTTACTTCTATCGTTTCGGTCGCGGCGGTCGCTCTCGCCATTGCCGGAACTGCATTTGCGGAACGGACAGGGACGAAACGCCTTGTGTTGAAAACCCCGGCACAGAAGACGGCGGTGAAACGCTACCTCGGCGACGGCACGTTCAAGCCCGTGGGACTGAAATCGCCGCAGAAGGCGTCGAGCAAGAGCGAGGCGATACTTATCGACGAGGACTTCTCCAACATGAAAGCCGGAACGGTGGACAAGCCCGACACCACGCAGATGCTCGCCTGCGCCTATTCCGGTTATTCGCCCAACGGCATCTACATCGACAACTCGCTGACAAAAGACGGCACGTGGTTCGGAAACTTCGTCTATTCCGCCGGCGGCGCGGTGGCGATAAAGACCTACAACCCGCAGGTTTCCGCATACATCAGCACGCCGCTTGGCGACTATTCGGGCGACATCACCGTTACTTGCAAGGTGAAAGCCCTGCCGGCCCTTATCAAGACTGAGACGGGCTACGCCAAGACATCAGGCTCAAGCCTTAACATCGCGGCGTTCGTGGGCGGCTATGAGAGCTATGAATACGCCTCGACCGATGATGCGGCCCAGCAGTGCAGCGAGCGCATATACGAGAACCAGGGGTGGCAGAAAGTCACCTACACCTTCAAGAACTTTTCTTCCGACAACGGCGGCTACATCTGTTTCTACACCGAGGGCGCGCTGGCGTTGGACGACATACAGGTGACCACGGCCGCGTCGTTTATCGCGCAGCCCACAATCGGCGGCATAACTGATTTCGGGGAAGACCAGTTCACTATCGAATGGCAGCCCGTGCGCAAGGCGTACAACTATTATGTCGATTTGTTCACGAAGAACTACACCTCTGACAAAGACACCACGTTTACCGCTGACTTCGAGGACGGCACCGTTCCCGCAGGGTTCTCCACGACAAGCAAGCAGTTCTCCGACGACGAGGGCTGCAACTCGTCACGCGGACTGAAACTCATGGAGGGCGACACCCTGACTTTCCCGACAAACGGCAATGTGTACAAGAAACTCAACTTCTATCTCCGCACGATAGACGAGACAGTGGACAAGACGGATGAATATGCCGCCTATGATGTTGAGGGCTACCTCGAAATAGACTATAAGGCGGACGACGGCTGGAAGAACATCGCGGAGTACTACGCTTCGGGATTCTGGGAGCCGGGCGACACCGTTAAGCTGGCGGATGAAATGTCGTCCAAGTTCAAGAAGCTGGAGGCCACGCAGTGGAGAGTGAGGGCGGTGGATTTGAACGAAGGCGCGTATTTCGTGATTGACGACATCGACATCGAGGCTGCCCCCTCTTTCGAGTGGAAACTCGTGGAGGGCGAAAACTCAATGGACTACGGCGGCAACTACACGGCTTACGACACGACGAAGAAGACTTACTACACGTTTACGGGTCTTGACCCCAACACCGAATACTATTACGGCGTGCGCTCGCACTACATGTATCTCTTCTCCGACAGGAAACTGAGCCATGCCCTCGGCGTGGCTGCCCCGGAGGCTCTCGACGCCACCGACATCGACAGCCGCGGCGCGTTTACCGCCAACTGGGAGAAAGCCCCCAAGGCTACAAGCTACACCGTGAGTTGCTTCGGCGTTACCACCGCCGACAAGGATTATCAGGATTATCCCGTGCTCGACGAGGACTTCTCTAAGATTGACGCGAGCGTGACGACAGGCACAGGCACCGGCGACGCCGTGCCGCTTGGCAACGCCGAAGGCTCTTCGCTCGACGCTTACACCTCTGCTCCGGGCTGGACCGGTTCAAACAACACCGCCTCTGTGGGTATGCTCGGTGCGGACGGCGACTATTACGACGGCGGATATATCAAGACTCCTGTGCTTGACCTGAGGCACGCCGATTCGTTCAAGCTCACGCTGGAAGGAAAGGCTGAGGAAGAAGACCAACTCGTGCTGCGCGTGGGCGGCAAGGCTTATTATCTCACCGTTCCTGACGGCGGCGCAATCAACGGCACATACATCATCCCTAAGGGCGGAATACGGTCTGACATAAAGATTTTGTCTTACTACGCCGCGCCGTTCATCTTCGACAGGATCAAGGTGACGCAGGATGTGTCAAAGGACGACCAGATTCTCACTTGGCTTGATGAGGCTGAAACGGATGCCGAAACGACGAGCTACACGTTCACCGACCTTGCCGACTACGGCTTCGCCGACTATGCCTTCCATGTGGTTTCCAACTTCAAGTTCAGCGACACGGAGTCTACCTCTTCGCTCACCCCGTCGGAACTGGTGGTGGTGAATCTGGAGAAGGGTACAAGCACCGGCATCACTGAGGTAAGCGACGCGACAGACGTGAAGGTTGTCGCCCGCTATTCTGCCGACGGCCGTCTTGTTTCATCGCCTGTGAAGGGCTTGAACATCATCAGGCTCTCCAACGGAAAGACAGTTAAAGTTGTTGTGAAATAGCATTACAGTAAAGTTTTTCTCTTGGGCCCCGTTTTCCTGCCGAAGGAAGACGGGGCTTTTTGCGTTTTTGCCCTTGAACCTTTTGTTCATGCGGCTTCGTCAGCGGCAAACCGCCCTTTTTCATCCGCCTGACACCATGTTGGTCTTTTGTTTAGCCTAAATTGGCGACGAAAAAATGGTGCGATTTTGCTTGTTGTAAACGTTTTATATGAAATGTATAGTGAATTGTGCAACCTGAAAGTTGCGTATTCCACGAAGTATGTATATATTTGCAAAAAGAAATTTGTTATATGAAGTTTGTCAGGGCGATAGCAGGGTATAATCATCTTTGGGCAGTAAGGGATGAGGCAAAGGAGGACTGATTATGAAAGAGACGACATTGAATTTCCTTGAGAGGAATCTCAGCGGCGAACCTTCCACGTTTGAAGAGGAGGCAAAGTGGAGGCAGGACAATGAAGTGTGGCTGAAGTGGTCGCAGGGCATTGCCATGAAGATTATCGACTATATGCAGGAACACAAGCTTTCGCGTGCCGACATCGCGGTGCGCCTCGGGTGTTCTCCGCAGTATGTCAGCAAGATTCTTTCAGGGCGCACCAACTTCTCGTTTAAGAGTATAGCCGAGATAGAGCGGTGTCTTGGAATACATTTTATGGAAACCGCTTTTGTGTGACTTTGCGGCGGCTTTCTTCGCCGCCCGGTGTATTGTTTGTGTCATTTTCATTTCTTCAACTGCAAATTTGCAATTATTTATCCGATTGGGCAAGCCTTTCTGTCAATAAATCGCAAAAATGAGGGGCGGCGTGAAATCCTCGGCGGCTATAACTTGCCTAAAATGAATAAAATGCGTATCTTTGACAGGATATTTCGGATGCAGCGGCATCAATGTGTAACAGCCAAACATCAGGGCAAGGCAAATTTGTAAGCAAATGAAGACAATATGATACGCAACGTAACGACAACAGCCTTGGTGAAAAGTGAATTAAAACCATACAGTAGCGATGGAGATTAGATTTTATAACTATGTGCTGGTGGCATCGCTTCCGCTGATGCTCTTCTTCAGCTATCGCTTTATCTTCGGGCAGTTGCCGGAGACGAAGCTAAGGAGCCGTTACCTTCAGGCCCGGCGGCTCATGGGGTTCGCCATGCTGGCGCTCTCGCTCAACTATCTCGTGCATTTCTTTTTCACGCCGCGCCGCGAAAGCGACGCACTTGCGATTGTGATAAACCTGTGTACCTACTGGATTGCGGTGACGTTCTTCGGCAGTTCGCTGATGACCTTGCTCGACCAGTCGCGCGTCACGCGCCGCCGTGTGGGCAACCACGTCATGCTGTGGCTTGCATACTGCGCGCTCGCCGTCATGCTGTGGAACGTGTTGCCCGACGGCACGCCCACCTCGGTGATGCTGGCGGTGCTCGACGTGCTGTTCATCGCCTATGCGCTGAAGGTGATGTACAGGATTTTCATCACCTTCCAGAAGATACGCCGCCGCCTCGACAACTACTATGCCGACGACAAGGGGATGTACGTCAGGTGGATGTCGGTGATAACCTACTGGGCGTTGGCGTTCGGGCTTGGGCAGAGCTGCTTCACGTTTCTCCCCAAGGCTTATCTCCTCTTCTGGATGATTTCCGCGCTGCCGTTCTATGTCTACCTGTATGAGTCGTTCGCCAACTACTACCTCTTCTCCGAATACGAAGACGGTATCGAGGCGAAAGAAGAGCCTGCTGCAAAGGACAATGCCGCCGCGACGAATGCTGCCGCCGCGGGAAAGCTCGCGCCGGCGGAGGCCGCCCTCAGCCGCCGCCTCGCGGCGTGGATAGAGCAGAAGGGCTTTGCCGCGGGGGGGCTTACGATTGAGGACGTGGCGCGCGACACGGGCACCAACCGCACCTACATATCGTCGTTTATCAACACCAACTACGGCGTTACCTTCCGCGAGTGGATAAACCGCCTGCGCCTTGACTACGCCAAGAAACTGATGACCGCCGACGTGAATATGCCGGTGGGCGAGGTGGCGCGGCTTGCCGGCTATCTCTCGCTGAGTTATTTCACCAAGACTTTCAAGGACAACGAGGGCGTCACCCCCGGCAAATGGGCGCGCAGATGACAAGGCGGTGACTGCCGTCGGCCAGGGTGGTGGCGAAGATATACGTGTCGCCGCCGTCTTTCAGTTTCAGCCGCCGGTGGAGTTCCGCCGCCTGGAGGGGGAAGTTCCTCGTGGTTATGTTGGCTTTTGTTATGGAGTTGAGGCTTTGCCGCAGCTCCTTTTTGTTCATCCCCGACACGTTTCTTATGATGAAACGCCGTCCGGGGAATTTTTCGTTTTCCGTTTCCGACACGAAGAGGTTGCTGTTCCGCGCCACCTGTTTCACGCCGTATCTTCCGCACAGCGCGCCCAAGCCGCCGGCTTTCATTATCGAGGCGTTGGGTTCATAGATTACCATGCCGGGCATGGGGGCTGCAATCTCTGCGTGCGCCGCTCCGCTTATTTCCTCCATATTGAAAACGTCGAGAGAAATTGTTTCTCCGTCTTCCGCAAGGTTGGCACAGAAGACCTGTGTCTCGTCCGCATTGTCGCCGTTACTTGTGCCGCTTTTTGCGTTGCCGTCTGCCACTATAAGCAGTTCCTTGCACTGGTTCTTCACCGACACGATATGCACCTCCGCCGCGCCTCCGATGTCAGCCGCCGCCTTGTGCCAGTCGAGCATCGGCGAGAGCTTCAGCATTATGCGCCCGGCTTTCTCCCTCAGCTGCGGCATCATCGCCGCCACGTCGGGCGTGCAGTCGGCTATGCCGTATGTCCTGCCGCCGTTTTTGTCGCGCCGCGCCGGGTCGATGAACACCATGCTGGCGTGTTCCGCCGCCGCGATGTATTCCGTGCCGTCGGCGCACACCACTTCGGCGTGGGGCAGACTGAGCAACGGAAAGTTATGCTTCGCCGCTTGGCAAAGGTTCTCCTGCCGCTCCACGTACACGGCGCGGCGGAACGCCCTTGCAACGTGGGCGAAGTCCACGCCGTAGCCCCCCGTGATGTCGATGAGCAGGTCCGCGCTGTCGCTGAAAAACCTCTGCGCAAGGCGGAGCTTGTATATGGCGGTGGACTGCGACGAGCACTGCTCCATGGCGAGGTGGGGCGGAAACACTATGCCCGGTGTCTCGGCCCACTGCGGCAGTTTGCGCCGCGCCGCCTGGTAGCCGGCTATCTGCTCCAGGGCGTACGCCATATCGACACCGCCCGGATGCCCCTTTAGTGCAAGTAGCTTAGGGTCGTCCAGGCGGTGGCGGTTGATGTATTCGAGAGTTTCCCCGTTTGTCATTTCGTTTCGCGTTGTTGTGGTTGGCGCGGCGCGCTTATCTCAGGCGGTAAGACACGCCTATCGTGCCGTAGAGGGGGTATAGCTTCTGGTCGAGCACCGTGAAGTCCTTGTTGAAGATGCCCGTGAAGCCCCACGTGAAATCGGCGAACACTCCCCAACGCTTGTGGAAATGCCAGTCGGCGCCTATCATCATGCCCCACTGCCAGCTGCGCAGGTCGTCGGAGAAATCGTAGTCGCCGCGCTCGCCCTCCGCCGTGCCGAGCACGAGCTTGTCGCCCGTGGGGTCGTTGGGGTTGTAGCCCGGGTCGCCCTGCTTGTTGGGGTTCACCCTCAGGTAGCCGTCGTAGGCGTAGCCCGTGAACGAGGGGTGGTTCACGTAGGAGAAATACGGTCCCGCCTTGATGCACACCTTCTTCGACGCCCACCACGTGGCCTGCAGCGGCAGCGTGAGCATCCACTGCTCCACCTTGGTGTGGTTCTTTCCGGTGAACACGCCCTCGAGTTCGCCGCTTCCGCCCTGCGTTATCTTCATGTGGTAGTTTTTCACCGTGGCGTCCATGTCCATGCCCTTGTTCTCAAGGCGCAGTCCTGTGGTCAGTCCCCAGTGGCTCGATATGGGCTTGTACACGCCCAGTCCTATGGCGAAGCTCGGCGTGAGCCTGTAAGCGTCGAGCGAGCGTATCGTTGCGGGCATCCCCATTGGCGCGGTGCCGCCGATGTTGTAGCCCACCCTTATGTCGTAGGCCAGGTCGCTGAAGATGTTTCCTGCCGTGGCAACCGTTGCCATGGCGGCGAAAATGGCTGATATGATGGTCTTTCTCATTTCTTTCCTTTGTTATTGTTCACATTCTATCTCGAACTCGTCCACGCAGAGCGTGCTCCCCACGGCTCCCCTGAACAGGTCGCCCTCCTTGCTGGAGCTTGCCACTATGGCTATGCTGTAGCCGTTGAAGTTTATCAGCTGCCTGAGGAATTCGGGGTCTGTCTTGTCGAAGCCGTCCTTCCACTTGAACTCCGCCTCGAACTGCGTCCACTGCGGCGTGGAGCTGATGTCGCCGATGTCGGCTATCGCCACGATGTTCTGGTTCGTCTTCACATCGTTGCCGAAGAGCACTATGGCGTTGCCCTGGTCGTCGTGGTTGCGGTAGAGCACGGCGTACACTGCGCCGTAGTCCTTCGCCCCTGCCACCTCGTTATACGATTTGTCCGTCACCTTGTCGGCCGGCGAGTATTTGTACCAGCCGCGGAACTTTG
>CAVHWJ010000024.1:11285-16745 GCA_963639565.1 uncultured Prevotella sp.
CCCTTGTTCGAGTTGTCGGGCGAGAGCCTGAAGCCGGCGTTGCCCGTCGCCCAGCAGTCCACCCTCGTGCCGAAGGCGTTGGTCTCGTACCACACGTGGTATTTGTCCACGCCGTTCTCCTGGAACGTCTCGTATTCCTCGAAGCTGAACTTCGTGGGCAGCTCGTTCTGGTCGGTGGGGCGGAAGTCCACGGTGTACTGGCGTGTCCACTTGCCGTCCTCGGATGTCACGGTGTATGTGTGCTTCTGCTGTCCGCTGTAGTCGAGCGGCGTGCCGCTGGCGGGCGAGATTGTCGCTCCCGGGGTGAGTTCAAACCGCGGCGCGATCTGGCTCAGGTCCACTCCCGGTTTCACGAAGAATGATATGTCTGTCTTGCTGTACGCCACGTTCACGATAGTGTCAGAAGCCTGTGTGAACAGTGTCAGCGGGTCGTCCACGTGTACGTAGGCCCGCTCGATGTCACATTCGGCGTTGAGAGGCTCGTCCTTGAAGCACGACGTCAGTGTGGCTGTCCCGGCGAGTGCCGTCAGCAGTAGTGCGGTCTTTTTCATTGTATGCTTTTTCCGGTGTTATGTTTCTTTGTTAATATTTTGCAAAGTTACGCAAAAAACGCAACACTGCAAGCGCATCGTAACGAAAATTCCCGGACTGCCGCCTTCTTGCCTCTGGCGCCTGTCCGGGAATTGCCGTGTTATGTGTGTGTGGCTGTATGCCCAGCCCGTCTTTACTTGTAAATCTTCACTGTCTTGCCTTCGGCCGTGCGCATGATGTACACGCCGTGCTGGCCGTCGCTGAAGTTCACCCTGCGTCCGCTCAGGTCGTAAACGGCGTTGCCCTTGATGGCGGTGTTCTCCACCTTGCCGATGCCTGTCTCGCCAGACTCCTGCGTGTAGGTTATGGCGTAGGTCTTGGTGTTCTGGTAGTCGCCCGAAATCAGCGTGTAGTATGCCGTTACCGACTTTTGGTCGTCTGCCATCCCTACGGTGAGGTTGCCCTCGGTGCCGTAAGACTCTGATACCACCATGATGTTGTTCAGGCTGTTCTTCACGAAGTCGTCAAGGCTCTCCTTGCCTGAGATGGCGTATTCCGTCTTGTCCGCGCTGAAGCCGTCGAGCTGCTTGTCGTTGTAGGTGATGTTTGTTGCGCTGCATCCGTAAACGAGTCTCACGTCGTCCACATAGAGCACGTCGGGTGTCTTGCTGTCGGTGCTGCCGCCGCCCGGCACTCCGCAGGTGGAGATTGTCACGAGGATGCTCTTGGCGTCGTCGCCCGGCTTGCCGGTTTCGGGGAAGTTCTTTGTCCATGAGGTGATGTCGAAGGGCAGTTTCACGAGCTGCCACTCGCCGCCGTTCTTGGCTATCGCCGTGCTGCCGGCCTTGGCAACAACGTTGGTGTATGTCTTGTCCTCAGGGTCCTGGTAGTATGTGCCGTCGGTCACGACCGCCGAGATTGATGCCGTCGTTGCCTCGTCCTTGGGCTGGTATTTCATCCACACCTCGATGCTGTCGGGCATGCCGATGAGGGTGGCGTAGAACGGGTCGCCGTTTGAGTCCTTGTCGCTGTTCGTCACGTCGGCAGAGGCGTGGTTGGCTGCGTCCGCCGCTGTGCCGGCCCCGGCCGTGATGCGTCCGGTGGTTATCGTTCCGTTGGCAGACTGATTGAAGACTGTCTTGGAGAAAATCTTTACGGACGAAGTGCCTGTCGAACCCGGGCGTGCCTCAGTGGCCTGTTCCGTGTGGGCTGTTGCGGCAAAAGCCTTCAGCTGTCCGTCGCAGCAGAGGAACGAGTGCCATGCGTTGGGTTCCATGCCCTTGTTGGTGAGGTATTTCTCCTCGTGGAAGCCCTCCATGCCTGCGTTGGGCAGCTGTCCCAAGTTCTCAGAGTCGTCGCCGAAGAGCACCTTGATTACGCCGAACTCGGCGTTAGACATGTCGATGAGTATCACGGCGTTCATCTTGCCGTTCTTCACCTCGCCCTTGGCGAACACCTTGAGCGTGCCGAGCGAGGGACCGAACCACGTTTGCGACGCGTCGTCGCCGGCCTCGATGGTGATGTCCTGCGCTGCCTTGAAGGTCGTGACGAGGCTGTATTTGTTTTCCGCCACGTTCTTCATGTTGATGTTGCCCACGGGCAGTCCGCTGAAGCTGAAGTTCTTGAGGAGAAGGTCGCAAGTGCCGTCCTCGTTTTCCGTCAGAGATACGGTGGTGTCGCCCGAGGGTGTCGCCACTCCGCCGAGGCTTACGCTGAGCGGTCCTGTGTAGTCGGTCGCTCCTACTGTTGCGGCAAAGAGTGCCGACATGAAAAGAGTAGAGATTTTCTTCATATTAATATGTTTGATGAATAATGCCCCTTTTGTTTCCCCCGTAGCGGGCGACTGGGCGCAATCGGCTGCAAAGTTACTCATTATCTCACATTTACCCACTCTTTTTTGCCTTTTTTCATACAATCGCCCCTCAAAGGACAATTTTCCTTCCCTTTTGGTAAACTGTAAAGGGGAAGGGTTGCCCCGGCTTTTTGGACAACTCGGACAGCTCAGACTTCTCAGCCCCCTCCGATTTGTCCGAGAAGTCCGAGCCGTCCGAGTGGTCTGATTTTACTTTAAATCAACATTCATGGTGCAGTCTATTTTACCTTCTTCGGCTGGCTCTCGAACAATGCCCATAAAGCGTCCAACGGACGGATTGCAGGACTTTGCGCTGTCATTGTCTCCATAACCTTCTCCTGTTAAGGTTTTTGCAAAGATACTCTTTTACTTTTACACCGCAAAGTTCCTTCTTGCCGAACACAGATTAAACTGATAGGTCTGGTGATTATTCCCAGTCTTCAAGTTTCAAATTCGGGATTCTTTGGAAATGTTTGGTGTTATGCGTCACCAATGTCATGGAGTTTTCTATTGCCGTGGCACCTATCAGCAAATCAAATTCGTCAATACGCATCCCTTTTGTTTCCAACTGGCTTTTTATCTCCCCGTAAGTGCGCAGGCATGGGAAGACTGGTAATGTCTCAAAGGTGTCAAGGATATACTGCACGTCCCGGAATTGGGAAGGACGGCCTGACTTGCTCGCGCCGTAAAACAGTTCTGCAATGGTCATTTCCGAAACCATGCAGTTGTCTTCGCCTTTTTCCAGTATCGCGCTAATAACATTCTTGTTGCCCCTTATGAGGGCTATACAAGCCGTGGTGTCAAGTAGATATTTCACCATGTCAAATCCTTCCTCTCGTAATGCCTTGCCGCCCTCAGTTCGTCTGCCACCTGTACCGTGGTCTTTTCGTTCTCCCAGTTTCCGGAGAAACAGGTTCTGATGTCCGGCTTTTCTCTTTTCGCTACGGACTTTGAACGTATCGTGACCGCAAGCCTGGATATTATGTCCAGCTTGTCGTCGTCGCTCAACCTTGTCAGCATAGGCATGTAAAAGTCCGAAATCCTTACAGTCTGCTCCATAACATTCTCCTGTTAAAGTTTTTGCAAAGATACGCTTTTACTTTTACACCGCAAAGTTTCTTTTTACAGAACACAGATTTTCTTGCGCCGTTGCGGAATTTTCGTTATCTTTGCCGCTGCAAGAACAAGACGAGACGGTGCCGGGAGCGACGGCATCCCGGCGCAATGACCGATAAGCCAACACTTACCGACATGAAAACGGTAGTCCGGTGTATCACGGATCGCAATCTCAAACGTAAGAACAAGAATTAGGAAAACCAAACTTTCTGAACTATGAAGAAAATTGAATTGGAAATTATAGCCCTGCTGGCGATACTCATCTGCCAGCTCGCGTTCTGCATTGCCAGCGACTCAAACGACAAGACACCGCAAAAGACGGAAAAGGTGACTGTGCAGCTCGCGGAGTGAGGGAGTATGTTCATAAATTCCCCATGAATTTATCATGAATTTTTATTGTTCTTCCTCCCCGGCAAACCTAATTTTTGGGAAAATTCACGGTTAATTTGTGGTGATTTGTGTCGAAAAGGAAGAAATGCCTTTCTGTGACAACAATTTATTCGTATTTTTGCATACTCCTAAAGATTGACACTCCTAAAGATTATGAATATACTCAGCGAAATAAACGGAGCCGCAATGGCGGCAGTGAAAGCACTCTACGGACAGGACGTGCCCGAGAAAATGGTGCAAGTGCAGAAAACGAAGAAAGAGTTTGAGGGAAGCCTCACGCTCGTGGTGTTCCCCTTCCTCAAGATGTCGAAGAAGAAGCCTGAGGACACGGCGCAGGAAATCGGCGAGTGGATGAAGGAGAACTGCAAGGCGGTGGCTGACTTCAACGTGGTGAAGGGATTCCTCAACATCGTGGTGGACAAGGCGGCGTGGATTGCCATGCTCAACGGCATCAGCCGCGACGAGCACTACGGCGAGACGGCGGCCGCGGACAACTCGCCCCTCGTGATGATAGAATACTCGTCGCCCAACACCAACAAGCCCCTCCACTTGGGACACGTGCGCAACAACCTCCTCGGCTGGTCGCTCGCACAGATTATGGCAGCCAACGGCAACAGGGTGGTGAAGACAAACATCGTGAACGACCGCGGCATCCACATCTGCAAGTCGATGCTGGCATGGCAGAAATGGGGCAACGGCGTTACGCCGGAGACGAGCGGCAAGAAGGGCGACCACCTCATCGGCGACTTCTACGTGGCTTTCGACAAGCACTACCGCGAGGAGGTGAAGGAACTCGCCGCGCGCTACGAGAGCGAGGGACTCGACAAGGAGGCGGCGGAGAAGAAGGCCAAGGACGAGGCTCCGCTCATCAAGGAAGCCCACGAAATGCTCGTGAAATGGGAGCAGGGCGACAAGGACGTGCGCGCCCTGTGGGAGAAGATGAACTCATGGGTCTACGCCGGCTTCGACGAGACATACAAGAGCCTCGGCGTGGGCTTCGACAAGATATACTACGAGTCGCAGACCTACCTCAAGGGCAAGGCGAAGGTGGAGGAAGGACTCTCCAAGGGACTCTTCGAGCGTCACGACGACAACAGCGTGTGGGCTGACCTCACCGACGAGGGTCTCGACCAGAAGCTGCTGCTCCGTTCCGACGGCACGTCGGTGTACATGACGCAGGACATCGGCACCGCCGAAATGCGCTTCAAGGATTTCCCCATCGACAAGATGATATATGTGGTGGGCAACGAGCAGAACTACCACTTCCAGGTGCTCTCCATACTCCTCGACCGCCTCGGCTTCAAGTGGGGCAGGGAACTCGTGCATTTCTCCTACGGCATGGTGGAACTGCCCAACGGCAAGATGAAGAGCCGCGAGGGAACGGTGGTTGACGCCGACGACCTCATCGCCACAATGGTGGATAACGCAAGGAAGACGAGCGAGGAACTGGGCAAGTTCGGCGACATGACCGAAGGGGAACGCGCCGAGATAGCGCGCATCGTGGGCATGGGCGCGCTGAAATACTTTATATTAAAGGTGGACGCGCGCAAGAACATGCTCTTCAACCCCGA
>CAVHWJ010000025.1:0-16669 GCA_963639565.1 uncultured Prevotella sp.
ATTCGATATAGCCAAAACAACGGATTATTTGAACATATTAATCTTTCAGTCTGTCAATTTGCTCCTTCGACAGACCGGTCGCTTCCATGATTTGGGAAACAGGGAGTCCCATCATCAAAAGGTTTCGGGCGGTTTGGAATAAGCCTTCAAGTTTGCCCTCACGCTTTCCTTCAAGTTTGCCTTTTAACAAGCCTTTCTCATTTCCCTCTATCCACGCACTGTACATCCCGAGGTTGTAATTGTCCACCAACCTCCGGCTCTCTTCGTATTTCTCCATGTCATCCTTCTTCAGACAGCGGATGTCGGCAATATCCTCAAGCCGTTTGAATATTCTCTTCTGCGTCTCAAACGGTATTCTTTCCAATGTTTCCAACGGATTGATGTATTTCGCCATATCACTTATTTATCTCACGTAGGCAAAGGTGCGACTTTTTTCTTGTTCCTCCAAGTATTTTGAATGAAAAAACCACAAAAACACCCGACATGGCAAAAAAGCAGTCGGGTGGCTTTGTGGTTTTGTGTTACAACGGACAGGAGGATTATCCTGTCACATTTTTCTCCCTAATATACGACCTTGACACTTGTGGTTGTGGTCTTTGCCCCCTTTTCAGGTGTAACACGAATTGCACCATACGTGCGTGTCTCTTCAGAGGTTTCCACTTTAGTCTCTTGGGTGATATGTATCTCAGTCGGGAAGGCATAGCGTTCGTCTTGCCGCAACTTGAGGTTGCCCTTTATGTTCTTGCGTGTCCGCTTCACTTTGCCGTCCATTATCTTCACGCCGTTGAGCATGATTTTAACCGGTTTGTCAAGATCCATCATCCGGTCGTTGAGACACACTGTCAAGCGCTTGTAGTCGCACTTGGTGATGGTCACGGTGTTGCCCTCATACGAGGCACGCACCTCTTTGTGTCGCGCCACCTCTTCAGGCTCAACCTTTAGCCAATAGAAAACAGGACCTTGATTCTCTTCCTGATGCCACACTATCTTCTTTGGGTAAGGGTCTCGCTTAAACTGTTCCATCCAACTGATAGCGAATGTGTCTACCTGATTCATCCAATGACCTTTGCCCTCCACGATTCGCCCATAATGCTTATACCCATCACTGTCTTGGCGTTGCAGAGAATCCAACTGCTTGATACGTTGGGCATCAACCTTGTTACGATCGTAGGCTTTGTCGAGGGCACCACACCATACAGAAAACGGAGTGTTGCGCAGATTTTCCAGCCTTACGTCGCCCGGATGTCCTGCCATCATGGATGCAGCCGCCCATGTGTCAGCCATTCGCGGAGCCATACGCCACACGCCGTCACCACCGGCAGAATAGCCGAGGATGTAAACCTTGTCGGGATTTACATCCAGATAGGTAACGCAGAAATTAATCACGTCACGGTAACACTTGTTGAGCAACGGTTTGAAATGCATGTCCCAGTCGTCGTACGGAGCGCGGGGACACAAATACACGCCCTCTTTGGGTTTGTATAGTGTCCACTGGTTGTGCCATTGCTCGGTGTTGACCTGTTCCGTAGTCTTGCCGCCACCATGAAGGGAGATAAAGAGTGCTCGTCCGTCAGCCGGTTTGTCGCCGTATATCTGCCCGTGAATCGGCATGACAATTGTATCGACTTTCACCGCCATGTCAGTCATTATATACGCCAAACGGGCTTTCTCGCTTGCTTTCCATGCGTCCACCACTTCTTTCGTCACTGCTTCCGTCTGCGCTTTCGTCAGACATACCTCTTTGTCGCCGGCCCATGCGAGGGTTGTCGCAAGAATAAGCAGCAATGTCAATGTTGTCTTTTTCATAGGTCCTTTCTTCTTGTCAATATGATGGGTTCTGAAAACAGGAAATTTTCAGAACCCACCTATATGCTATGTCATTTCGTCCGCTTGGGAAGGTCTATCTTGAATTGATGCACATTCCACACATGGGCGTTTTCCCATCTGGCATAGCAAACGAACGGATTTCTTATGAGAGTGCGGTAAAGCTCGATGTTGAAATCTGTGCGCAGATAAAGCTCTTTGTATCGTGAAGCGTTGTCCAATTGCCACAGCCACGACTGCTCACACGTGAACGTTTGGATGGCAGCTGTGGGCGGATCAACGAAATAGCACTTCATTTTTTCCTTTACCTGCCGCCATGGGTCAATTGTGTATAGCCACCATGCGTTGTTCCCGCAGGTTGTGCCATTCATGCACTTGTCCTCTGTCGAAATGTCCATCAGCGTCTGCGAGGAACCCACCGAACCTGAAATGCCTCCCGTGATACTCGCTCCGCCCGTGCCGAGTTCTCCGCCTACGCTCCAGCTTGTCGAGGTGGACGTGGTGGTAGAAGCGTTCGTGGATGCCGGCGAGTGTTTCACGAGGGTAAGTCCGTCACCGATTTTCACGTAGTCGTCCCAGCCCCCTGTCGTCATGCGGTTTTCCAGCCCCCAGTTGTTGGCATAGAAGCCCTGCATCCTCCAGTTGTGCTTGCCGCCGTCATCGTCGGCCTTGTAGTTTTTCTGCGTCCATTCGCCCATCCAAAAGGTGCGGTTGTTCCCCGTGAGCGTCTGGTCAATGAGGTAATAGTCCCGGTCGTCTTGGAATTTATGCACGGCATATATGGTGGTGAACACCACGTATGGTGTCTGCTTGTCTTTCAGTTTCCCGAAATAATTTGTCGATACAGACGCCACCCACGTGTCTGTCTGCGCGTCGAGGATGCCGCTCAGTTGGGTTCCGGCCCTCTTGGCGGCTCTCGGCATCGAGGCTTTCACCGCGGTGTTCTGGTCGGTGTTTACCCATTCCGCCGCTTCGTCGGCAAACAGTCCCTCCTCGTAGCCGTCCAGAACGGCACGGTTGGCGGCCGAAGTGTCGGTGCTGTCCTTCAGGGTTATGTCCATTGTGAACATATCCGACGACAGGTTGAAGCCCCACATTTCCACCGCCTCGTCGTTGGGGGCTGTTTCCGTTTCCACGACCGACGTTATCCCCAGGGGAATGTACATGCCAATCAACATGGTCTCTTGGGCCGAAGGGCGGTCCACCAGTATCTTCGCTCCGTTATTGTACGCCGCGATGATGTCGCCCCGCTGCTCGTTGGTCAGCGTGACGTATTTCTCGCCCGGGATGACAATCAGCTTCGTGTCTTTGTCGATGCCCTGCTGCCTGTTTTTGACGCGGGCGAGCACCTTCTGTCCGATGTCGCCGTAGCTACCCTCAAACACGTATGCCTTGGCATCCGTCACTGTCGTCATGGCGTCCTCCGTCGGAGTCTTGTCCACCGGCTCCGTGTCGGTCATTTCCTCTTCAGCGTTGCTTGTGTCGTCCTTGTCGGAGCACGACACGCTGACCGTCGCCGCGGCAATGCAGCACAATGCGGCTGCCATTGTCATAAAAAACTTTTTCATAGGCTTTTGTCTTTGCTTTGTGTAATAGATTTATCGTTAGCGCGACAGCATTTTATAGAGCTATCTTCGTCCTAAACGATTCCTTCGACTTATAAGATAACGTTGTCATTTCATAAGTTGTCTTGTTATTTGGTTATTTGTTTTATGTTTTCATCATTTGAAATCCCATCTGAAACGGACTCCACTGTCCTTGCCTCTCCACCAGTTTCTGCCAAGCATATTGTTCACCACCTCTCTTGGCTCTTTCCGCTCCAGCCTTTCCTTTGTGTTCATTTTCCATATTAAAAATGGGCAGTCCGCCAAGCTCCCATCGGACGTTGGGAGGTCTGTTATCGCCCGTTGGGAGACCTGTTATCGTCCGATGGGAGGTCTCCCAACGTCCGATGGGAACTTGGCAAGTCGACGGTTCGCCACCTACCCCCCCCCCTTAAACGAAAGAGCCACGCTTCTAATCCGTAGTCACGACAGTGAGGGTCTTCCCCTCGTCGATGGCGGCCTTGATGTCCTTGCCGCCCTTCTGCACCTTGCAGAGGCTGATGTTGTCGCCCTGCACCTCTGTCACCTTTATCTTGCCGAGCTGATGACGGGCCTCGCTTCCTGCCACGGTCTTAGATTCGTAGACCGTCATGTGGAGACCGCTGTATGCGCCTTCGGCACTGCCGAGGTCGATGTAAATCTCTTTCTGTTTGTCTTTCTTCGCCCTTGCGCCCTCCACGATATTGGCGCTGAGGGGATAGGCGCGGCGGTAGTAGCTGCCCACTTTCCACGCTATGCGGCCCAGGGCGTCGCTCATAGCCTTGCTCTTGCTCTCCTGCCCCTGCGTGTCGCTCACCACGAAGCGTGGACTTGCCAGGATTTCATTCGTGCGCGTGTCTTTCTGGCAGAGCGTTACGTCGATGTTAGCCTTGTAGCAGTCCACGTTCACTCGCTTCTTGTATTCCTTGCCGTCCTTGTCCTTCATTGTCCGTTCAACGGTTCTCGTGGTATAGTCGGTTGCGGCCTTTGTCACTATCAGGTCGATAGCGAAATCATACCGGCTCTCTTGCGGGTCGGGCGAACCGGTCGCGTCGGTCACGCGCAAGCGGTGGGTGTTTGTCAAGCCGCGCAACACGGCAGCCACCACACCGTTGGCGTTGTCTTCGGGCGTTTCGGTGGAGATGTTCACGGAGCTGCGGTTTATCACCGCGCTGGCGATTTGCCCCAGCGTCTCCCCCACGTCGAGTTTCTTCTTTTCCGCCTTGTCGTATTTCACGTCGCTCACCACGGCGGTGTAAATACGGTTGCGCTGCTGCACGCCTCCTGTGGCGTTAGCGTCCTGCGCCATGGCCTCCGCGGAAGCGAAGAAGGTCGCGGCGAGGGCGAGCAGCAGTGTAAATGTTGTCTTTTTCATACGTCTGTTCTTATTTTCGTTCGTTATGATAGTACTTTGTCGATGTTTCGCCGAAGGAATGGAGTTCCTCGTCGGTCACTTGCATCAGTTCCTTGTTCTTTTTGTTTTGGTCTTTCATGATTTCCAGTCCCATTTTCAAGGTCGTAACATAATACCGGTGCTGGCGGTTGATAAACAGGCGGACTTCCTGTGATTTGAGGAAACGCCTGACTATTTTGCGGGTGTTGTGTAAAGGTTTGTCGCTGCATACGGAAATCGCGATAAGCGTGTCATACACCTGCGTCTGTCGTTCCTGTCTTTCCTTAAACGTGGCTATCAGCATCTTCTTTAGGGCAAAACATTTGCCGGCCTTTTCCACAAACTGGTCGTTGCCCACGTTCTTCCATGTGTCGATGTTTGTGGTGAAGATGTTTTCGGTGGTGTTGTCATATACCGAAAAGCTGAATTCCGCGAAATTGTTGAGGAAAAGATTCAGTGTGTCATCGGGTATCTTATTGAGACGGTCCAGGTTTTCCAAAACATAATAGTTCAGGGAATCCGCGGCTGCAAGGTCTTTCACGTCTTTCGCCATCTTGTCGTAGAAATCGTCAAGATTGTCAATCACCATGAGAGCCGCTTTCCTCTCCATCTGCTTTTGCTCGCTGTTTTGCTGATAGAAAGTTGTTCCGAAAGTAAGGATGATGCCGACAACGGTACCAAAGGTTGCCGTTGCCGACTGCATCCAAAACTCATGTAGCGTTTTCTTGTTCATAGGCATAAACACACGAAACCGTTACTTTATCATCACCTTCCTGCCGTTGTAGATATAAACGCCCGGCTGCGACGGCTTTTCTATCTGCTGACCTTGAAGGTTATACCATGAATTTCCCTTGGCGGTCTTCACGTCGTTGGTCACGTTGCGGATAGCAGTGGGCGGTGTGGTGTCTTCTCTAACGCAGACACCTTCCCAAGCATATTTCACCGTTGTATACTCTTCCGACTCCTCGCCATACAAATCAGCGGCTGCCATCAATGAACCTTTACAGGCATCAGTGTAATTAGCAGTGGGCGAAAGATAGCGGGTCAAATTCCGATAGGCTATCTTTACGGCTTTGTCCATACCAATACGATTGATACAGTCAGTACTGTCAGGCACAAATTCTTCATCGAAACCGAAGCAAAGCAAATAAAACCAGTAGTTTTGTACGGCACAGTTGGCATGCTCATCAGCACCGTCTTTCCAACCCTCACCTTTGTAACATATAGGTCCGACCGTTGAACCTGCAACACGGTGGCTCATGTCGCGCATACAAGGATATTTCAGCATCACGCCTTCGCCAATCAACCAGTTGTCCGCCGCCTTGCTGCCTTTCACCATCTGTTTCACACTAATGCCTATTATGTCGGAGAATGACTCATTCAACGCCGCCGACTCCGGGGCATAACCAAAAGCGTTTTTACCCTCCAAACCGGCAGTGCAGTGGGTCACCAAATGCGTAAACTCATGCGCCATTACGTCGAGCGCAACCACCGGGCGCATCGTAACGCCGTCGCCGATACCGTATTCCATAACACAACAGTTGTAAATGGAACCAAATTCCGCAAAGGCGTTTGCCGGAAATGGCATTGCTATGAAAGAATTTTTCTTGGGAGCGTAAAGAATGTTGTAAATAGGCGCGCCTTTGTCATCATAACTGTCGCGCCCGAGATTTTTCTTATACCAGTCATACGTCTGCTGCATACCCCAGTGGATGTCCACGGCCGGATTTGCCACGAGTTCCGTCAGTGCATGCCCTGAGGTGATGTCAGTTTTCCAATAATGCTTGCCTACCGGGAACGGTCCCATACCTACGCTGTCGATACGCACGTCGTCACCCATATAGTTGTATTTCCACACTTCTACACCAAAAGAACCGACATTGCAGAATGCAGACGCTCCGCCAGGACTTTTAAGCTGGACTTTGAAAGGAAGCGAAGACACATAAGTTTTACTTGCACTATCAACAACTTCGCCTTCATAGTTGCGCAACACCAAATAGACTTCCGCAAAAGGATCTTCCTGCGGACAGATGCTGTCGAGCGAATATTCAACCAACTGCGTCATTGTCCAGAAATTATCCTTCGTGGAAAAAGGCGTACACTGTTCCTTGATATAGCGTTCACGGTCGTAGACGGTTTCTCCGTTCTTGTCCGTGCCAAAGATATAGTCTTCCAATTTGGAGTTTTTCGCATTATGCGCATCATAGGTGTAGATGTTCCTTGTCTCGTCTATCATCACGTGCGTTCCGTCGGCTTGGGTGGTGACGGTAAACGGCACCGTGCCGCTGTATACCGACCGCCCTTGCATCGTCTCGCTGAGGGAATGGCTGAGGGACACGGCTTTAAGAATCTCGCCGTTCTCCGCGTCCATGTAAACGTCGGCGTTCATCATGGCGTCGTAATGGTACTTGGCGTAGCGGTAGCCCGAGGGTGTCTGAACGAGGTACATATTCCCAGCCGAACCCGTCACGTCACCGCCGTTGCGCGCAATGGCCTTGCGCCTCACCTTGGGCTGCGCCGACTGCTCCAGCACCACGCCGTTGGCTGATGTCACGATGCCGTTGCGTCCGTGTACGATTACCGTAGAGGCTTGCACCTCATAGCCGTCCACATACTGGCGGTAGCGGAGGTGGCGGATGCCCAATTCGTCGGTCTCGTCTTTCGTGAGTTCAAACGTGGAGCCTTCGGGCAAATTGAGCCATTCGCCGAAGTGGCGCGCGGCGTCGTCAATGCCGATGTTCTTGTCTTGCAGTTTCAGCCAGAAATGTCCGTCGCCGGCTTCCGCGCGTGCCGTCTGTGTGAATGTCGCTGTCAGGAGCATTGCCGTGGCAACGGTTTTTATCATGCAGTTTTTCTTCATAGGTATAGAGTTTTTATTACGTTACTTGTATCGGTAGTTTTTGTATGCCGGGCCTGAGTTGTCAATCTGAAGTCCAAGGGCAAAGGTATAAAAAATTCCGTAACAAAAGGATTTACGGACGAAAATATTGCAAAAATGTTCTGTGGCAGTTCCCTTAAAACACGGCTTTGTGGGCGGCAACCATAGCCCGGCCAACCGTCCGTTTTCGCTCACCTGACACACGCAATCCTTTCATCTAAAAATATTTAAGCGCATCATGTATCTCTGTATGGAATTATTATTGTACCTTTACGGACTGATTTACCCATATTGAACAAAGAAGCATCGAAGAATGAAGGACGATATACTGAAACAGATAAAGGGCGGCGAAGCGTCGGGAGTGCAGTTCAAGGAACGCATACTCGACAAATACGACATTGCCTGTGAGTTGGTGGCGTTCAGCAACTCGCGCGGCGGCAGACTAATTGTAGGAATAAAAGACAAGACGGGAGACACGAACGCATTGTCATATTCCGAGGTGCAGGAAACAGCTAACCTATTGAGCGACATCGCTTCCGAAAGCGTCGTGCCGTCCATTCTGATAAAGGTGGAGACCGTGGAGGTTGAGGACGGCAACCTGGTTGTTGCCACCATAAAGGAAGGCCTCAACAAGCCGTATCATGACAACAAAGGCATCGTGTGGGTAAAGAACGGAGCCGACAAGCGGAAGGTTTTCGACAATGCCGAACTTGCCGAAATGATGACCGACTGCGGCAGTTTCGCTCCCGACGAAGCAGGGGTAAGGGACGCTACAATCAACGACCTCGACGCAGAGACAATCAAGCAGTTCCTTGGCAACCGCTTTGAGAGGGTATTGGAAAAGAAAGGCCTGACGGGCGACGCTTTCGACGACGCGCCGCTTGACACGGTATGCTCCGCCATAGCCAAAGGGCATGACTGCGAGAAGATTCTCCGCAACTTGCGTTTTATCCGCCCAGACGGCACACTGACAGTCGCAGCCATGCTTCTGTTCGGGAAACACACTCAGCGTTGGCTGCCGGTAATGACAGCCAAGTGCATCTGTTTCGCCGGCAACAGCGTTGGCGGAAAGGTGTTCCGCGACAAGGTGAACGACGCAGAAATGGAAGGAAACCTGCTTCACCAGTATGACACCATTATGGATTTCTTCACACGCAACCTGCATAACGTACAGGTGACAGACGAGTTCAACAGCATGGGGAAGCTGGAGATACCCTACGGCAGCCTGGTGGAGTTCACGGTAAACAGTCTTGTGCATCGCTCGCTAAACCTGAAAGCGCCCGTCCGCATTTTCATCTTCGACAACCGTGTGGAGATTCACAGTCCGGGCGCGTTGCCAAACGGACTCACTATCGAAGACATCAAGGCCGGGACCTCCATGCCACGAAATATGTTCCTTTTCAACAACGCCACATATTTGCTGCCATACACCGGTGTAGGCAGTGGCATAACACGCGCGCTCGGCGAAGATGTAGACGTGACATTCACCAATAACGACAGGTCACAGGAGTTCGTGATTACGCTTTGGAGGGAAGAAAGTAACCAAATAGGTAACCAAGTCAGTAACCAAGTCGGCGAAAAAAGTAGCGAAGTCGGTAACCAAGTCTGCGAAGAAAGTAACCAAATTGAAGACTATGGCACCCGACTTAGACACTCTGCCACTGACTATGACACCCGACTTGGACACTTAGACACCGACTTAGACACCCGACTTAGACACTCTGACACTGACTTAGACACTCGACTTGGACACTCTGACACCGACTTAGACACCCGACTTAGACACTCTGACACCGACCATGACACTAACAAGGGTGACTTAAACACTAAAAGAATGCCATTGACCAAGAAACAGAAGGACATTGTAAATTTCTGCTCTGTTCCTCGAACGACAAAAGAAATACTTGAAAGAATCGGCGTTAGTATACACTCGAAGAACCGTGAACGCTACATCATCTCCCTTGTCGCAGCAGGATATTTGCAGATGACAAATCCGGAAAATCCCACGGCAAGCAATCAGAAATACAAGAAGGCGAGCACAAAATAGGCATTTAGCCACACGGAAATGGCGTGTTACGATTATTTTGTATAACTTTGCCGACATAATATAACAAAGACAATAGATGAAAGAATTTGTAATATCGGAGGTGAAGGCCGAAAGCGCAATCCTCGTGGGACTCGTGACGAAAGACCAGGACGAGGCGAAGACAAAGGAATACCTCGACGAACTGGAATTCCTCGCCGACACGGCTGGCGCGGTGACGGTGAAGAGATTCACGCAGAAGGTGGCGGGGCCGAACCAAACTACATACGTGGGGAAAGGAAAATTGCAGGAGATCAAGCAGTTTATCCTCGACGAAGAGGAAGCGGGGCGCGAAATCGGTATGGTAATCTTCGACGACGAACTCTCGGCGAAGCAGATACGCAATATCGAGGGCGAACTGAAAGTGAAAATCCTCGACCGCACGTCGCTCATCCTCGACATCTTCGCCATGCGCGCGCAGACCGCCAACGCCAAGACACAGGTGGAGCTGGCGCAATACAGGTATATGCTGCCCCGGTTGCAGCGACTGTGGACCCACCTTGAACGACAGGGCGGCGGCTCAGGTTCGGGCGGCGGAAAGGGAAGCGTGGGACTGCGCGGCCCGGGAGAGACGCAGCTCGAAATGGACCGCCGCATCATCCTGCAACGTATGTCGCTGCTGAAGGAGCGGCTGGCGGAAATCGACAAGCAGAAGACCACGCAACGCAAGAACCGCGGACGGCTCATCCGCGTGGCTCTCGTGGGATATACCAACGTGGGGAAATCAACACTGATGAACCTCATGTCGAAGAGCGAGGTGTTCGCCGAGAACAAGCTCTTCGCCACGCTCGACACCACGGTTAGGAAGGTGGTGGTGGAGAACCTGCCGTTCCTCCTCGCCGACACCGTGGGATTTATCCGCAAGCTGCCCACCGACTTGGTGGACTCCTTCAAGAGCACGCTCGACGAGGTGCGCGAGGCCGACCTGCTGCTCCACGTGGTGGACATCAGCCACCCCGACTTTGAGGAACAGATAAAGGTGGTGGACAAGACGCTCGCCGACCTGAGCTGCGCCGACAAGCCGCAGATGATTATCTTCAACAAAATCGATGCCTACTCGTGGGTGGAGAAAGAACCCGACGACCTTACGCCGAAGACGAAGGCCAACGTGACGCTTGACGAGCTGAAGAAGACGTGGATGGCGAAAATGGGCGACGACTGCCTCTTTATCTCTGCGAGGGAAAAGACGAACATCCCCGAAATGAGGGACGTGATATACAAGCGCGTGAGGGAACTACACGTGCAGAAATACCCATACAACGATTTCCTCTACCAAGACTACGGGGAAGAGGAAGACGACACCGAAACTGAATAAAACAAAGCCTATGCGCACACTATCACAACAAGAAATCAACATTCTCGAACGTAACCGCTGCCGGGCCGAGGACTGGCAGAAGGTAAGCGTGGGCGAAGGGTTCTCCGCCGACAGGCTTTACGAAGTGGAGTTCCGCGGCACTTGCAGCGTGGGCGGCAACAGCGGCTGCGTGACCGCCGACAACGGCATCGCCCTGCCCTCCGGCATACGCCACGCCCGCATCATAAATTCCGCCGTGGGCGACAACTGCCTGATAGAACACGTCAGCGGTTTCATCTACGACACCGACATCGAGGACAACTGCGTAATATGCAACGTGGGCGCGATACAGACCACCGAGGGGACCACCTTCGGGCAGGGCAACGCCATAAGCGTGATGAACGAGGCCGGCGAGGGCAACGTGGTGCTGTTCAGCGAACTGACAAGCCAGATTGCCGCCCTAACCGTGTTGCCGCCCTATCTCGGCGTGCAGCACGACGACTCCGACGAGACCGCCGCAAAACGCCGTCAGGCGAAGGAGGCGGTGAAGAGAATGGTGATGGAAGAGGTGAAGCGCGTGGTGCCGAAACGCACGCGCATCGGCAAGGGCGCAAGGATTATCGACACGGCGGAGATAACAAACTCGTGGGTAGGCGAGGCAACGGAGATACGCAGCGCAAGGCGCATCAGCGAGTGTACCCTCACGGGAGAGCCCGACAACGGGGTGTTCATCGGTGCGGGCGTGATATGCGACGGCTGCGTGGTGACGAGCGGTTCGTCAATCGCCAACAACGCCATAGCCACCAACTGCTTCGTGGGGGAATGTTCCACGCTGACCGACGGCTTCTCAGCCACCGACAGCCTCTTCTTCGCCAACTCATACATGGCAAACGGCGAGGCGTGCGCCGCCTTCTGCGGTCCGTTCTCCGTGAGCCACCACAAGTCCACGCTGCTCATCGGCGGAATGTTCTCGTTCTACAACGCCGGCTCGAACACCAATTTCAGCAACCACGCCTACAAGATGGGACCTATCCACAGCGGCATACTGGAACACGGCTCCAAGACGGCGAGCGGCGCGCACATCCTCTGGCCGGCACACATCGGGGCTTTCTCCATGTGCATGGGCAAGATAACAACGCACCCCGACACTCAGGACCTGCCATTCTCCTACGTAATCGGCGACGGCACTGACACCTTCATCGTGCCGGGAAGAAACATCGCCACCGTTGGCACTTACCGAGACATCACAAAGTGGGCGAAGCGCGACGCTCGACCCGAGGGCGGACGGCGCAGCATGACGGATTTCTCCTGGCTCAACGCCTGCACTATATTAAAGGTGGCGGAGGCGAAGAACTGCCTTGAAAGCATACTCGACCACGAGGGGAAGAAGGAGAGATACACGCTCGACGACGGTTCGGTGATACGCGGACGGTCGCTCCAAAAAGGCATCACGCTATACAGTATGGCGATACGGATGTTCCTCGCTGAGAACATCGGCGAGGAGGACATCGACGACGAGACAATGAGGGAACTGCCCGAGCTGAACCTTACCGACATCAGCGGACTGATAATTAACCAGGACACGGTGATGGAGATAGTGGACGGTCTGCTCAACGGCGACATCGACACCACCGAGGGCTTGCAAGAGGCAATCAACCGCACCGTGGGCTACAAGGCGGAAACCGACAAGGCTCTCGCCATGAAGATTGCCGACGACATATACGGGTGGCAGAGCCGCGACACGGAGGACAGGCAGGAACTGCTTGACTATTGCCGACAGGCAAGGCAGGAGTGGATTGACGCTATCGCCGAAGACGCGAGGAAAGAATACCAATTAGGCGACGTGGACAGGGAGACGCTCGACGCTTTCCTCAGCAAACTGAAATGACTTTTCCGACACGTCATCCCCTAAAACCAAAACAAATGACACAACTTAAATTAATACATAGGATATGAAACTGAAATCAATTCTTGTCGCTTGCCTCAGCGCGCTCGCCATTACGGGCGCGACGGCAAAGGACTACAAGTACCAGACCGTGAAGGGCGACCCGACGCAGACGCGCATCTACACGCTCGACAACGGACTGAAGGTTTACCTCTCGGTGAACACGGAGAAGCCGCGCATACAGACTTACATCGCCGTGCGCACCGGAAGCCGCAACGACCCGGCGGAGACGACGGGTCTGGCGCACTATCTGGAGCACCTGATGTTCAAGGGAACGCAGAAGTTCGGCACAACAGATATGCAGAAGGAGAAACCGCTGCTCGACGACATTGAGCGGCGCTACGAGGCTTACCGCAAGATGACCGACCCGGCGCAGCGCAAACAGGCTTACCACGAGATTGACAGCGTGTCGCAGATTGCCGCCAAGTATTTCATCCCCAACGAATACGACAAACTGATGTCGTCTATCGGCGCCACGGGGACAAACGCCTACACGAGCAACGACGTGACGTGCTACGTGGAGAACATACCCTCCAACGAGGTGGACAACTGGCTGCGTGTGGAGGGCGACAGGTTCAAGAATATGGTGATACGCGGTTTCCACACCGAGTTGGAGGCTGTTTACGAGGAATACAACATCGGTCTGGCGCAGGACAACCGCAAGGTGTGGGAGTCGCTCTACAAACTGCTCTACCCCACCCATCCCTACGGCACGCAGAGCACCATAGGAACGCAGGAGCACCTGAAGAACCCGTCGATAACGAACATCAAAAACTATTTCAACCGCTACTACGTGCCTAACAACGTGGCTATCTGTATGGCCGGCGACTTCGACCCCGACAAGGTGATAGCGCAGATTGACAAGTATTTCGGCGACTGGAAGAAGAGCGCGACGCTTTCCGCTCCGCAATACGCCCCCGTGAAGGAGCTCACCGCCCCGCGCGACACCACCGTGGTGGGACAGGAGGCCGCGTTCCTGATGATGGGCTGGAACTTCCCCGGCGCGGCATCGGCGCAGACCGACACGCTCGACGTGATAAGCGAAATGCTCTCCAACGGCAAGGCCGGCATCATGGACCTCGACCTGAACCAGAAGATGAAATGCCTGTACGCACAGGCAATGAACGACGGCATGAACGAGTATTCGCAGTTCATCCTCTACGGAAAGCCCAATCAGGGACAGACCCTGAAGGAGGTGCGCGACCTGATGCTCGCCGAAATCGACAAGCTCAAGAAGGGCGAGTTCAGCGACGACCTGCTGCCATCCGTCATCAACAACATGAAGCTCAACTACAACAACTCCATCGAGAGCAACGAGTGGCGCGCCAACCAGTTCGTGGACGCTTTCATCAACGGCGAAAAGTGGAGCGACAAGGTGGATTACCTCAACCGCATCTCGAAGATGACGAAGAAGGAAATCATGGCTTTCGCGCAGAAGCACCTGAACGACAACTACGCCATAGTATATAAGGAGGAGGGCGTGGACTCCACGCAGAAGAAAATCGACAAGCCGCAGATTACCGCCATTCCGTCGAACCGCGACTTACAGAGCGACTTCGTTAACGAGATAATCAACGCAAAGGTAGACCCCATACAGCCAAGGTTCGTGGACTTCAAGAAAGACCTCGCCACGGGTAAGACGAAGAAGGGACTGCCCATCTACTGCGTGCAGAACAAGACCAACGACCTCTTCGTGCTCTGCTTCAACTACAAGTTCGGCGAGGAGTCCAACAAGTGGCTGCCCTACGCCAAGGACTATTTCGACTACCTCGGCACCGACAAGATGACCGCCGAACAGCTCAAGCAGGAATACTACAAGCTGGCGTGCAACTACAACATCAGCGTGGGCACAGACAACTTGAGCATCAACGTGTGGGGCCTGGCCGACAATATGCAGAAGGCGGTGGAACTCACTGAGAACTTCATCGAGAACGCCAAGGCCGACAAGGAGGCTTACAAGCGTTGGACGGAGACGGAACTAAAGTCGCGACGCGACGCCAAGATGAACCAGCGCAAGAATTTCCGCGCGCTCACCACCTACGGTTTCTACGGCAAATACAACTCTTTCCTCAACGTGCCTGACAGCACGGAACTGGTGAACAACGACCCGCAGAAGCTCATCGACATGGTGAGGGGCATCGAGGGCTACAAGCACGAGATTCTCTATTACGGTCCGCTGTCGCTCAAACAGGCCGTGGCCGCTTTCGACAAGTGCCACAAGACGGCGAAGAACCTTGCCGACGTTCCGGCAGGAAAGCCCTACACGTTGCAGCAGACTCCGCAGAACGAGATTTGGATCGCCCCCTACAAGGCCAAGAACATCTACATGATGCAGTATCACAACGAGGGCAAGCAGTTCGACACCAAGAACCTGCCGCTCGTGAGCATGTTCGACGAGTATTTCGGCGGCGGCATGAACACCGTGGTGTTCCAGGAACTGCGCGAGGCGCGCGGCCTGGCATACAGCGCATGGGCCGGCTACTACACGCCGAGCAAGAAGAGCGACCCGGAATATTTCTGCACCAACATCATTTCGCAGAACGACAAGATGATGGACTGCATCCGCACGTTCAACAACATCATGGACACCATCCCTCAGTCGGAAAAGGCCTTCGACATCGCCAAACAGGCACTGACGAAGCGTCTTGAGGCGTCGCGCACCACCAAGTTCGCAATCATCTCGAAATACCTCGCCGCAAGGAAGCTCGGAATAGACTTCGACACGAACAAGCTGGTTTACGAAGCCCTGCCGTCGATAACGCTGCAAGACCTTGTGAAGTTCACAAACGAGAACATCGCCCACAAGCCGTTCCGTTACCTCATCCTCGGCGACGAGAACGAAATCGACATCAAGTCGCTCGAAAAGATTGCCCCCGTGAAGCGTCTCTCCACGGAGGAGATATTCGGGTATTGATTTGACGCTTGAAATACCTCTTATCAATAAAAAGGGTGGCACTGTTTCAGTTGCCGCCTTTTTTTATTCTCCGATTTCCGGCATAAAACTTTGCGTTATCAATTATAAGCCGTAACTTTGGGCAAAATAAGAGTCAAAGGTATGGCAGACAACAACAGAAGGAAATTGCCGGCAGGCATCCAGTCGTTCAAATCTATCAGAGAGGAAGGCTACCTCTACGTGGACAAGAGCGACATAATCTGGAATTTGGCGAATTGCGGCAATAAGTTCAATTACTTGTGCCGCCCGCGCCGTTTCGGCAAGTCAATCCTTGTCGATACGCTGCGGCAGTACCTTGAGGGGCGGAAAGACCTGTTCGATGGACTGAAAATCATGCAGCTGGAAAAGGACTGGAAGAAACACCCTGTCATACGTCTCGACATGAGTCTGGCAGGGTCCGACCCACAGTCAATCAAGTCCTACCTTAGCGACGCTTTCGGGGAATACGAGGAAACCTACGGCATCACCCCTCCGCCAACGGCCTCCCTCGCCGTAAGGTTCAGGCGCATCATCACTACGGCCGTGAAGCAGACCGGCAACAAAGCCGCAGTACTCATAGACGAATACGACTCTCCCCTGCAACATTCGTGGAAGACGGAGAGGCACGAAGACTGCACGGCTGTTTACCGCGACGTGTTCGCCGTGCTGAAGGCTTGCGACGAGCATGAGAGACTTGTCTTCATCACGGGCATCACCAAGTTTACGCAGATTTCCCT
>CAVHWJ010000026.1:0-16462 GCA_963639565.1 uncultured Prevotella sp.
GTGGCGCGCGCCACGTGCTGCAAGGGGTCAGACACGTAGCTGCCCTTGTTCTCGAAGCCGCCCATCTTGCCGTAGGTGCCGCCGGAATAGTTGTTCACCTGGTAATACCCCGACACGTTGTCCTCCGTCAGTATGAAGCCCAGCTTGTATTCCGCGCCGCGCTTCAGCGTCACCGGCGTGAGCGACGCCGTGGCCTCCACGTAGCGGTTGTCTGAAGAAATCTTCGACTCCACTTCGAGCACCACGTCAGGCACCGTCGCCGTCACCGCCTTCCAGTAAGTCTCCAGCTGGTCGGGCGACGGCTTCGTGGTGTTAGACCTCTGCACCACGCACGACGGGAAACCGTCGGACAGGATGCCCCTCACGTAGTCGGAGTAGTCCGTCGGGGCTACGGGACCGCTGTTGTCGTAGCAATGCACCGCCACGCCGACGAACGACCACGGGTGCGCCTCGGCCATCGCCTCGAAGCCGGCGATGCCCATCGGGCAGAAGCCGCAGTTGATGCCGGTCTGCTCCTCCACGAACATACGCTTCACGGGCATATACTGCAACACGTTGAGCTTCGCCTCGCCGGCGTTGTTGTCCTCCACGTCGTCCGCCTTGCCGTTCACGCTCACGATGCGCATCTTCACGTCGTGAAGCCCCAGCGAATATCCGTTCGCCTCCACCGGCACGCTCACCGTCTTTTCAGCCCCGGCATAGAGGAGCACCTTCGAGAGGTTGGCGGTGACGTATTCGCCGCCGTCGATGCTGTATTCCACCTGCATCGTGTTCACTCGCGAATAGCCCTGGTTCTTCATCAGGGCGGAGATTGTGAACGCTTCGCCCACGGCAGCCACGCCGCCGTTGCAAGCCACCATGCTCACGTCCACCGGCAGTTCCTCGCCGCGTATCTCCGCGTCGATGCAGAGGCAGTTCTTGCCCTCCGTGGTGGCGTAGTTCTTCCAGCCGTCGCCCAGGTCAGCCCAGCAGCCGTTGTCGGAATACGTGTTGGAGAGGGGCATCGAAGCAGCGTCGCCCGAGAACTCGTAGCCCACGTAGAAGCCATCGCCGTCGATGGTGTATTTGTCCGTTGTTGAAATGTCGTTCTTGCCGCGGTAGAGTTCTGTTGTCTTCTCGCCCTCCACGTCGTATGCGGCGTTGAGGTCCTTTGTCACAAACACTTTCACCTTAGAAGCCTTGGCGTAGAGATACACCCTCACCTTGTTTATTGTGCAGCCCTTGTACCGCTGCGCCACTTCTGCCGGCACATACATCGCGCCCTTGCCCGAGTGCTTGTCCGTCAGGGTGCGGTTCATGGTGCTTGTGGAATAGCCCCAGTAGCAGTATTGCTCCGCCATCGCGCTTGTCGCTGCGAGCATCATGGCGAAGAGTAATGTCATCAGTTTTTTCATTGTCAGATACCTTTCGTTTTATTTACCGATAAAAACCTTGCGCGTTTCCACGCCGTTGCCGTTAGCCACCTTCACGATATACGCCCCGGGGGCGAGACCCTCAGTGCGGCAAGCCGCGCCGCTCATGTCGAACACCTGCACTGACTTCGCGTCGCCGTAGGCCACGATGCTGTTGCCCTCGATGCGGAAGTCGGGCTGCGCCGCGTCCTTGATGTCGGCTATCTGCGAAGTGCCGCCGGCAATCTTCACCTCAGCCGCGTTCACGATTTTCTCCGTGTTGCTGTTGATGAGGATTGCTATGAGGCGTAGCTTTGAGCTGTCGAGTATAGAACCCGGCAGGTCGAGCACCTTGGAGTATTCCACCGGCTCGAACGCCGTGATCTGATAAGGCACGCTGCCCTGGAAACCCGAGAAGCTGTAGTTGTAGCGCGCCACGTGGTCGTGGTTGAATTTCGTATATCCGTCGAGCTTCTCCCATCCGCCCATTGTGCCGTTGGAGCCGCCGGCAAAAGAGTTTTTCTGAATGCCCGGCACCTGGTCTTCCGCCACGATGAACGACCACCTGTAAGAGGCGTTGCTCTGGTCGTTCACGAAGGTGGCAGTAGCCTTGGCGTTGAGCTGCGTCGTGCCGTCGCCCACGAACGAGCCTTCCACGTCCACCTGCACGTCGCTGGTATATCCCATGGCGTTCATGTAGTTCTGCAGCGTTCCTTGCTCGCCGGTGCATTTCGACGCTTCCTGGCGGTCAATCTCGCACACGGGGGATGTTCCGAAATAGAAATCTTTGTAAGTCTCTGTATAGAGGTCGCCCGAAGCCTGTCCGAACACCTCCACGCCCACGAAGTTGTCGGGCATCGCCTCATAGAAATTCTCCATAGCCACCTTGGCTCTCGGGCACCATCCGCAGTCGAGCGACGTGGAAGTTTCCATGAGGAAACGCTTTTTCGGGATGAGACGCTTCACGTCGATAGTGCCCTCCGCGCTGTTGTTAGCCTCGTAGTCGTCGGTCTCCTTGCCGCCGATAGACTTGATGCGCACCTTCACCGTGTGCTTGCCGATTGTCTCAATGGGGTCTACCGTGAGCGTAATCAGCTTCTCGGTGTTGGTGCTCATCACGAAGCCCTTGGGCGTCAAGGTCTTCTCTTCGCCGCCGTCCACCGAATAGGCCAGCACGCATTTGCGGGCGAGGGTGGGGGAGAAACTGAGCATGTTGAGGGTTACGGTAGACGACTGGTTGCGCTCCACCGTCGCGCCCTTCACGTTGAGCACCGCGAAATCGTTTGGCAACACCGACGCATCGCCGCTGATCACCGCGCGTATCGACAGGGCCTTGCCCTCCGAAGCCGCGCTGTACCAGCCCGACCCCGTGTTCACCCAGCAGCCGTCGGCCGCCTTGAAGTCGCAGCAGCCCAGCGAGGCGTTTGTGCCGCTGTAACTGTAGCCCACATAGAAGCCTTCGCCGTCGATTACGTATTCTGTCGATGTTTTCACCACCGTCGCGCCGCTTGCCACGTTGGTCGCCGAACCCGTGGCGAGGGCGGTGCCGTTGAGGTCCTTCGTCACGAACACGTTTACCGACGAAGCCTCCGCGCTCAGTCCCACCTGGACGCCCGTCACCTTTGTACCCTTATACAGTTTGGCCACCTCCGCCGGGATATAGATTGCGCCCTTTGCCGAGGTGTAAGAGCCGTAGGTGCTTTCGGGCTTCTCCAGTGCGTAGCCGTAATGCACTTCCACGTCGGCCGCCATTATGGGCGACGCGGCGAGGAGCATCGCCATCGGCAGGAAAAAGAGTTTTTTGTTTAGCATATTCCTTGTTTAAAATTTAAAAGCCAGACAGACACCTCCCCGCTTTCCAGGGGAAGGGTGTCCATACTGGCCAGTTTGAGTTTGTTGTTATGGTTTATCCGTTATTTGCACACCGTCACCTTGCGTGTCACGGTCTTCGTGCCGTTGCCGGCCTTCACGATATACATTCCTGCCGGAAGGTTAGTCGCAGAAACCTCCCTGCCCGACATGTCGTAAACGCCCGTGAGCTTGCCGCCCGCAACGGTGACGCTGCCGCCGTTGAGGCGCACTTCCATTCCGCCGTTGTCAGTAGCCGCGTCGATTCCTGCCGACACGGGCAGTTTGTATTCTGCGGCGTTGTAAACGCAGAGAGCCTTGTTCGACTCGCTGTAATTGTTCACATACGCCACGATGCGCATATTCGCCGGGTTCCAGCCGTCTTTCAGCGTGAAGGTATATCCCTTGTCGGCCTGGTATGTGGTCAGGTCGATCGGGTCGCCCCATGCGTCGTCGCTGAGATATGCGCGCACCACGCCGTCCTGCACGTAAGTGCCTTTCACCCCGGCCTGCGACGTGCTCTCCACGCCGTCCTCCACGAGCATCGCCGTGAGGCGCAGGTCGCTCTGCTTGGGCATCACCTTGGCCTGGCTGTCGAGATACACGTGGGCGGTCACGGTCTTGTCCGTGGCGTCATACGTTCCGTTCACGTCCACCGTCACGAACGACGGCACTCCGTTGGCCTGTTCGAGCATGGAATAGAACTGGTCGGCGTCGCTCACGAAATAGGCGGGACCGTCGTCGGTGATGCCCGTGCCGCTGTATGTGGTGCGGTCGAACAATACTGCCGGCACGAACGACTTGGTCTTGCCGTAGAGCTTGCTGAGTGTCGATTCCTCGTCGAGCGTGAACTGGTCGTCGCCGTTGTAGGGCATGTGGTGCTTTATCCACACGGTGTTGATCTTCGTGCCGTCGCTCTCCTTGCCCTGCCAGTCGGCATAGCACTCGTCCACGTCGTTAGCCCCCTTGTAGTTCTCCGACGTTAGCTGCTCCAGGAGCGGCGTGCGCTTTAGCAGCTTTCCGCCCTTCTTGTACATGAAGCCGCTCGCCTCGCCGGTGTTGTAGGTGGTGCTCGTACATTCCACGCCGTTCGCACTCTTCAGCTTGAGCTGCACGTCGTAGTCGCCCTCTTCCTCAACCTTCACGCCGGGGATGTCGATGTAAGACATCACGTTGTTAGGCACGTTGAGTCCGTTCACCGTCACGTCTTCCAGTTCCTTGCCGTCCTTGGTCACGCCGAACGTGGCCGTGGTGATCGGGTCGATGCCGAAGTTGCGCACCCTTGCCTGGAACTTCGCGCCGTCAGCCACCGATGTGTAGTAGTCGCTGCCGTTGCTCAGTTCGTAGATAGCCATGTCGCCGTTGGGGATGTTGCTTCCCGAGGCGATTGCGCGTATGGCAACGTTGAAATAGTTGCTGCCGTTGGGGTACTTGGTGTTGCTCTGCCAGTTGAAGTCGAAGCCGAAGAACGTCATGTCGCGCTCGCCGCTGTATTTCGTCACGATGGGGTCGTCGAAAGCCACGCAGTCGGCGTAGTCGCCCGCGCTGAGGCTCACGTAGTAGCCCACGTAGAGTTCCTGGTCTTTCCCGATAGTCACCGACTGGTCGAACTTCAGCTTGTTGTAGCCCGACTTGTAGTCAGTTGTCGATACCGAGGCGAGGATGCCGCCGTTGAAGAGGTCTTCCAGGTCTTTCACCACGAAGGCGTAAAGGTTGGTGCCTCGCTTCACGCCCTCCACGTTGTGGTCGCTTGTGCCGAGACCCGTGCGCGCTCCGAGCACGAACTCCACGGAGTCAATCTTGCAGCCCTCGTATTTGTTGAGGATTGAAGCCGGCAGGCGCACCGCCGCGCAATAGTTCGTGGCTGCGCTCACCTGCTGTGTCGGTATGCTGTAATAGCCGATGCCCTTGTAGTCCTCGCAATAGCCCAGGCGCACGCCCCTGTCCTTCTTGCCCACCGTGGTGCCGGCCTTCAGCGCGGTGCCGTTGTCTGCTGTTGTACTACCAAACAAGTCTCCCCCAAGGAGGGGAAGACTTGCTATAGTCAACAGAAAGATTTTCTTTCTGCAGTTTTTCATAAATTACTTGTTGATGTTGAGTTTCATGCTTGACGTTGTGCCGTCTGCGGCCTGTGTCTTGATGATGTAGAGACCTGAGGGCAGGCTCGGATTAACGGTCGTGTTGCCGGCTGCCTCGTAGCTGCGCACGAGCTTGCCGCTGATGTCGTAAACCCTTGCCGAACGCGCGTTCTCGCCGAAGGCAATCTTGCCGTTCTCGAATGTGAACGCCTTGGACGAGCCGTTCACGCTCTGGATGCCCGAAGGATCCTTGTAGAAGCCCACGTAGAGCACGGGGAGTTCCTTCTCTGCGTACTTCGTCGAGAAGTAGCTGCTGTAACGCAGTGAGCGGTACTTGAAGCCGTCGTAGTTGAAGCTTCTCCACATCAGGTTGAACGAACCGTTGTCGCCGCCGTTGCGCACCACGCAAACGAGGAGGCTCTTGTCGGGGTTGTACTCAAACGGAGTGTCGAGCGAGATAGAGAGGAGGTTTCCGTTGCCCGGCTTAACGGTGGCCGTGCCGCTGAACACCTGTGTCATTGTCGTAGGATCAACCCAGTCGTCGTCGCCGGCCATGGATGTCTTGTCCACGTTCATCATGTAAACCTTCAGGTTCGGCACCTCTCTTGCGTCGTCGAAGGTGCAGTCGTATTCATAACCGATGCGCTCGATAGTGTTGCTCTTCTTGCCCGGGAGGTCAAGGTCAGATGCGGTGTAAACGCTCTGCGAACCGTCGGTTGCGTCGCTGAACGAGAACGGCCAGTAGCCGAACTTCTCCTCGTTGCCGTCGGTCACGATGCCGGTCCAAGGTGTAGTGCCGTAGGGCAGCACCTCAACTGTAACGTAGTCGCTCTTGTCGTTCTTCGTGTTCTGGTCGCCGGGGAGGCTCACCATTGCGGCGAACTGCTGGTTGCCCTCGCCGCTCGGAACGAAGTCCACTGCCACTGCTGCGGTAGCCGCTGACTTGAGGGCGGGTGTCTCAGTTGCTGTGCCTACCACCTTCTCCTCGCCGTCTACAAGCTGCACGATAGATACGGTGTAAGCGTTTGCCGCAACGTCGTTGCCGCCGTTGTTCACCACGTTCACGGTGATAGTGTTCACGTCGCTGCTCACGAGGTCTTTCGGCATTTCAACCGAAGCCACCTTCATGTCGTTGCCAACCACTTCCTCAACCTCAACGCCGGCGAACTGGAACATGTCCCAGCCCTGTGAGTTTGCGATGTTGAAACCGAAGTTGTATGTTCCGTCTTCCGTTGCCTTGAACATATCCTCGTAAACCTCATAGTCGGGATAGTTCTCCTCTGAGCTGTAATCCTCATCCTTGCCGATAACGTTAGACTGAGCCTCTACCGTAGTGCCTTTGCCCACAGTCCTGGTAACGTCGCAAAGCACGTGGGCGTAGAAGTTCTTGAACTTTGAAATGAACTTGTAAGTCTTGCCGGCTTCGAGACGGAAGGCGGGAGATATTGCCCAGTCGTCGCAGCCGTAAGAACTGCCGTACATGACAAGGTGCTTGTAGTAGTCGCTCCATTCAAATGACTGGTTGTCGCGGTTGTTGTCCACAACAGTCCACTGTCCTGCGTCCGTCTCGTTTGTTGCGTCGTAAGACACGGGGGGATAAGGCGCAAGTCCTGCCGTAACGGCGTTTGACGTGTTGGCCTTGCTCGTGCCTGTGGCGTTGGTGGCGTAAACGTCGTATGTGTACTTCTTCATTTCGCCGAGCGTGTTGTCGGTGAATGTGGTGGCTGTGATGCCGTTTGCCACCTTCACGTCGTCGGGATGGCGCACGATGGTGTAGGTGAGTTCAGCGGCGTTCACATAGCCGTTGTTCTCTCCCAGCGAGGGAGCCGACCATGTGAGCTTCACGCCGTCGCCTTCCGCGGCAGCCACGAGGTCTTCCACGATACCAGGAACGTCAGTTCCCACCACGCAGCGCACGCTGTCGGGCACACCCTTCTCTCCGCTCACGCGGCAAGGCACAACATAATATGTGTTGCTTCCTGCGGGGGCAGTCTCGTCGGTGTATTCCATTGCCTTGCCCACCATTCCGTCGGCGGGAACCGTCGCGATGAGGTCGGAGTTGTTCACGATTTCCTCAGAGGTGAGAGCCTTGCCCATGCCGGCCTTCTTGCGGTAAACCAGCACCTCTTTCATTTCGCTGAGTTCAGCCTTGTTCCAGGCCGTTGTCGGGTTGGTCCATTTCACCGTGGCCTTTGCCGCGCCGGTAGCGTCGGGCAGGGCTTTCAGGTCGGAAACCTGCGCTGCGGCTCCGCGCTCGTCAGCCGTGAGGTAGGGGATATAGAGACCCACGAGCTGGTCGCCGGGGTAGCAAGACTGTGTTTCGGTGTAATAACCCTTGTCGGTAGACAGCTTGCCTATCTTGTCATATCCGCTTGTGTTCATGCAGATCCACCAAAGGTCGCCGTTGGTGTAGTTGAACTGCAGCGAACCGCAAGAACCCATTACCACGTAATCCTGCAATTCGGGGTCGGCGATGTGCTTCACCGAACCGCTCACGAGTTCCAGGTTCTCGTCGTATTTCGTCAGGTTCGTTCCCGACAGAGAGTACAGGTCGTCGCTTGTCTTCTTCCACCATGGCGACACGGTGTACAGGTTGCCGTCGTAGTCGAACGTGAGTGAAAGGATCTGGTCGTCGAACGTCTTGATCAAGGTGTATTCGCCGGTCTCCGTGTCAATGGTGTAAAGGCGAGACACAGCGTCGGTCTCTGTGTCCTGCTGATACTGCGCTATGGCATAGAGGGTCTCCGTCGTGGGGTCATAGGCGAAATCGTTGAACGCCGGGAGTTCGTTCTCGCCGGTGAAGCCGTAGTAGAACACTTCCGTTCCGCTTGCGGTGGTGGAAGAGTCATACGTTGTCCAGAAGCTCCTCACCTGCTTGAGCGATTCGCCGGTTGTGGCGTCGAGGATTTCAAAAGCCTCGAACTTGCGGAACTCAAGCGTGGCAATTCCGGGGTTGTAAGTTCCGTGGCCCGTGAGGGCGAACACCTTGTTGTCGCCGATATACGCGCTGCAGAACACGCCGCGGCCGGTGGATGTGCCGACCTCGTCGGTCTCCGCGCTGAGATTGGTGATCTGCTTCATGGTGTTGTAATAGCTGCTCGGATAGAACGAGAGCCAGTACTTTGTCTTTGACGAAGACGCAAGCGTGGTGGCGTACATCAGCGGGCCGTTGGCCTTGTCGTCGATGCTCGTGGGCGACACGGCGGCCGCCTTCATCATCGGGGCCACGGCTGTAGCTTGGGTCTTCGCCGCTGCCGGCAGGAACGTCCTGGCGCCCTGCTGCGCCGACACTGACAGTGCGGCGAAGGCAGCGAGAGATAGCGTGATAAAAGTTTTCCTCATTGCTTAATGATTAGTGATTATTGTTAGAATATATTGTTTATACGATATGGTGTCGTGCCTTATTTCGCCACGAGGGTGATACCCTTCTTAGGCGCGAACTTGTGGGCCGACGTGCCGTTAATGGTGTAGGTCTTGGCGTTGAGGCCGAAGCGTGAGGCGATGCCGTTGCCCTTTGCCTTGCCGGCCTTCGGCGCGCTCGTGGGCATATCCACTGCCTTGTCGGCTGAAGGTGTCTTGAAGAGCTGTGAGCACTTCTCGCCGTATTCGCCGCTGGCGTTCTTGGCCCATGCCAGGGCGTAGTATTCCGTTTCCGGGTTCACGTTCCATGTGTCGTCGTCGGTGGCGGTGCGGTCCCAGCCCACCATGTTCATGTCCTGCTTCAGGTAGTCCCAGTAGGAGTCGGGGTCTTTGTCGTAGTAGCTCTTCTCCACGAGCATGTTGTGGTAGATGTTCGTCTGGTCGTTGGGGGTGAACACCACCCTCTGGTAGTATTCCGTCGTGCCGTTGTTGTCATACTTGTAGAAGCCGTCCGAAGGGATGTCGAACGAAACGAGAGCCGCTCCGCTGCCGCCGTTTGCCTTTGTCGTCACCTTGTATATGGTGTAGTCGGCGTAGGTGCCGTTCTTGTCCCAAGGCTGGATAGCCACGTCGTAGGTCTTGCCCGGCGTCATGTCGGTGAACCGCTGTGTCCACCTGCCTGAATAGCCGCCGTTCTGGCACCATCCCTTTATCATGTCGCCTATGTTGGCGTAGCCGAACATCGCGCCCATTGAGGCGAAAGTGCTCTCAACCGTACCCTCGTCGAAAGCGCAGAAGGCATATCCGGCGCAGTCCTCGTTGGGGGTGAAGGTTATGGTGAATGTCGTTGTGGTAGTCTCGTGCAGGGTGCATGAAACCGCCGGGCTGCCCTTAACGTCAGCCTTGGGTGTGGTGAACTCTGCCTCCGACACGCTGCACGGGATGTCGTAGCCGTCGTAGCCCACTGTCATCAGCGTGTATTTCGTGCCTTCGGCGAATGTCATGTCTTCGGCGCCGATTGTCAGCTGCGCGCCCTGCGAGAAGTCGTCATACAGTTTCTCTGTGCCGTAGCTCTCCACGTAAGAAGCCTTCTCCGTTTCGTTCATCCGCCCCGCCAGGTTTGAGGCCAGGCAGCAGATGCGGAACGAGGTGCATCCGTCGGTCTTCTTCACGGCCAGGTTGATTGTCGCGCCCTCGTCGGTCTTCTCAAAGCTCTTGAAGGTGAGGTCGGCTGCCACGCGGCCCTCCACCTTGGCGAAATAAATACTGTCGATGCGCTCGGCCAGGAAACCCTTCACTCCTCCGGCGATGTCCCTTACGAGCACGCGGTTGGGGTTAGTCTGTGCGCTTGCCGAGAGCGCCATAGCCACGAAGGCCGCTGTTGCGAATATCTTTTTCATTTGTCTTTCTTCTTTATTACAGGTTCTGTGTGTTTCAATGTCTTTCTCTTTTCCTTGTGCCAGATGTCACGCGTGTCATTTGGCGAACTTGATAGCCTTTCCGCCCACCTTGAACATATACACGCCCTTGGGGAGGCTCTCCACGCTGATCTTGCCGCCGTCGTAGCGGCAGCCCTTCATCTGCGTGCCGTTCACCGAGTAGACCGCGGCTTCCGCCCCGATGGCGGCGTTGCCGTCGGCCCACAGCGACTGTCCGTCGTAGTGCAGCGCGGTTTCCCCGGCGTTGTCCTTTTTCAGGGCGTCGATGCCGGTGACGAGGTTCTTGAACTTGATTGACCTCACGTTGTCGTAGCCGAGGGCCACGGCGGTGCCGTCTGTCTGCACCACGCTGAAGCCGTCAGCCCCGAACGAGAGCTTGCCAATCTTTGCCAGTTCGAAGGCGTTGTCCTTGTTGCCGCCGGCCCCGTAGAACACCAGGGATTCGGCGTCGTCGGCCTTCGCCGTGAGCGAAGAAGCCGCAAGCAGAGCCATCAAACAGATCGAATAATGTTTCATAATCTCTTTATTTTAGGCAAATTTATCAATAATATTTAGTTTATCAAACTATTTGCAAGGTTTTTTAATTGTTGCAAATCACTTTGCTTTCGTTATCTTCATGGTCATGTCGCCGCCGTCGGTCTTCACCTTGAGGACGTACACGCCTTTGGAAAGCCCCGAAATGTCTACGCTCCGCACGTTTCTGCCTACATACGCCTCCTTGCCCGTCATGTCGTAGAGCCTGGCTTCGGCGCAGTTTTGCGTCAGCGCGATGCGGTCGCCGCAGATTTCCACTCCCGTGCCGTTGGCGCTGAGGGGCATTATGCCGGTCTTGCCGTCGCCGGTGTAGGCGATGCTCAGGTACGGCATCTGGCGCTCACCGAACACGTTGCTTGCCACCACGCTGCTCGACGTTCCGCGGAAGTATGCGGTGCGCGGAGCCGCGTCGGTCATTTCCTGGTAGTCGTAGAAATGCCATGTGGGGTGTCCGCTTTGGGACATCTGGTTGTAGCCCGCCAGTGTCTCGAACGACATGGTGAGGTTGCCGCCGGTGTAGTGGAAGGGCTTGTCGAACGTTATCACGAGTTCCTGCCCCTGCTGGTTGCCTGAGATTGTCACGTCGCCGTTGAACACCTCGGTGAAGTCGCCCGTCTCAAACTCCGCCTTGTCGCCGCTTGCGTTGAGCACGCTGCTGCGCGTGGTGGGCTTCACGTTGATTTTGGCAGGGAAGGTGTAAGCCTCCTGCTGGTAGCCGTCGTAGAGCAGACGGATGCCGGTGATGTCGATGTCCTTCTTCTGTATCTCTTTCTCAAGGAAGATAAACTCGTTCTTGGCATACGGGTCGAGCATCCAGAAGGGGAACGCCCAGCCGTAGCTGTTGTCGGTGTTCAGTGTGATCCATCGCGCCGCCTCCGCCGGGTTCACCTTCACCTCAAGCGGTTCGGTGAGCGTGTTGTCGGCAGGGTAGGTGTCGCCGTCGAGCTCCACCCGGGCGGTCACCTTCATCGTGCCTTCCTCCGCCGGAACCCATGTCACGGGGATTTCAGCCGCCTCGTCCTTCGCCACCGCAGTGCCGCTTGTCTCGCCGAGCACCTCCTGCGTGTCGGCGTCGAGCAGCGCCACCTTGTAGTCGCCCACAGCCGCCGAACCCTCGTTCTGCACCGTCACGGTGAACGTCTGGCTCACGTTGCGGTTCACCAGCGTGGAACCCGTCATGCCGGTAACGCTGAGGTCTTTCGCGCTGTATTCCCTCACCGACACGTCCTTCAGGTAAATCTGTCCGCTGTTCGCCTCGCTGTAAGCGTGGAAGCCGATGCGCGCCGAACCCGAAGCCTTGGGCTGGAAGTTGTTTTTGCCGTAGAGGTATATGCCCGATGCCGTGTGGAACTTGTCGGGGTCGTAGATGAACTGCCGCTGCTTGCCCGAGAGGGGTTCGCTGCAGAGGTAGATGTTCATCTCCTCCATAACGGGCGTATAGTCGGTGGGCGAAACCCAGTTGGCTGTTGAATAGGTGTATCTCAGCTGGTAAGTCTTGTCTTTGTCGAACGTGAGTGCCGGGGAATAGAGCCAGTCGTCGGCGTCCACTTCCGACCTGTCGTAGGTCGTGGTCTGCGTCGGCGTGTAGAAGTTCCACGTCTTGCCGTCGCCGTTGGCGTCCTCCGTCACCCAGCGGTCGAAGTCCTCCTGCGTGGTGAGGGGCGAGGTGAAGGGTATGCCGTTCACGGGCCCGAAGCTCAGCGTGTTCGACGTGGCTGAAGCTCCCGTGCCTTTGGCGTTCGCCGCCGTCACCACATAGCTGTAGCCCTGCTGCTTCGTCACGCGGTCGGTCACGCTCGTAGCCGTAGTGCCTGTCGCCACCGCCACGTTGTCGGGCTGGCGCACCACGTTGTATTTCAATGATGACTTGTCGAAATATCCGCCCTCTGCGCCCGCCGCGGGAGCGTCCCACGTTATCGTAGCGTCTGGGCCCGTGGCAGAGAGCGTCACGTTCTGCGGTTCGCCCGGCACGTCCTCGCCCACGAAGGCCTTGTATTCCTTAAACACTCCGTCGCCCTTGGCGTTATAAGGCTGCACCTTATATATATATAGGCCCTCGGCGGTCGGCGTGTCGGTCCATGTCATCTGCTTGCCCTGTGCGCTCTCGGTCATGGTCTGCACCAGTTCGCCGTTGCGGTAGACCTTCACTCCCGTGAGTTCCGCCAGCGCGCCGTTGCGGTAGTTCTTCGCGGGCGTTGTCCACTGGAGCTTCGCCGACAGCGCGCCCGTCGCGTCCGCCGTGGCGGTGAAGCCGGTGGGGTAGGAGGGAGCTTCGTCGGCGGCGAACTGGTAGGGGATGCCCATTGCGAGCAGCTGCAGTTCGCTTGTCAGCAGCGTCTTGCTCACGGCCTTGCCGCTCTCGGCGTCGAGTTCCACGAAATACGCCGCGCCGTCGTTGTCCTGCGCCAGCCACCACAGGCGGTGGGTTGTCTTGTCGAACTCCATCGACTGCGAGTAGTCGCCAACGTAGATGCCCGTTGTCGCCGACGACACGTCCTCGGCGGTGCAGGTCTGCTTCGCCTTGTCGATGCTGCTTATCGCTATGCGGCAGAGCTTGGAGTTCGCGCCGCTTTGGTATATGCCGTAGAGCGAGGCGTTGTCCGCCGACAGGGTGAAGAGCACCTTGTTTACGCGCGCCGCCTTTGTCATTTCCAGCGTGGTGCGGTCAATCTCGTAGATGTCGGTGTATGCGTTTTCGGTGTCGTAGTGCATGCCGAAGAGGCGGTCGGTCTTCGGGTCGTAGGTCATTTCGTCGAGGATGAGCGGCACCTGTTCCGTGTCGTTCTCTATCTCCCTCTTCGCCTTGTATTCGCCCGTCTTCACGTCCACCACGCTGATGGCCTTAGGCATGAGCGTGTTGGTGTAATACGTCGTCTCAAAGGCGTAGTAGTCGTCGCCCACGTATGTCCCGGCGGTGAGTATCGGCGTTGAGCCGGCGATGAAGCCGTAGTCGCGGATCCACGAGAACGTCGTCGGTTCGAGGGATGTCATGTGGATGAGTCCCGTTCCGTTCACGTTCTTCTGGTAGCGCAGCTGCCCGTAGATGTCGGCCTCCCCGTCCTTGATGTCATATACGTGGGGGGCTGACAGCCGCGGCGCGGCGGTCTTGCCGAGGAGTTGTCTACATAGGACTTTCGCCGGTCCGTCCGTTAAAACGGCGGCGTGTCGGTTTGTCATTCTCTGCGGCACTGTGTTTTTCTGTGCCTGGACGGATGCAACCAGTGAAATGAAGCATCCAAGTGTTAAAGAAAATCTGTTAGCGGCAGACATTTTGCTCGTATTTGTTGTATATTTGCTGCAAAGATAGCTTTTTTTTAGACAACATATTACAAAGTTGGATAATATTTGTATATTTGCACCGAAATTAATTAAAAAGGGAGCGGCTTCGCTGTCTGCCTTCCACATCTAACAATAAGCTTTAACAGATGAAAAACTTTACTCAAAAACTGTTGGCTGCCGGAGCTTGCGCTCTTCTCTTCACTCCGGCGAGCGCACAATTCGCGGCGAGGGAAAAGGCCTCGATGCTTAACACCAACAACCGCATTACGCCAGTCATGTTCCAGAACAACGCCGGGCAGGCCAAGTCAGGCAAGACCTCTGACGGCCGTATGCAGCTCCTTTCGGTCAAGAAGGCCGGCGGGCTTGACGACTACTCCAAGTACGGCACCGTGGAGCAGATCTTCTCCGAGGACTTCTCGCTCCTCACCACGGGAAGCGTGGGCAACCCCGACCTGAACACGAGCCTCTACGACAAATACACCAGGATTGACGACTACGGCTCGGAGTATGAAATTTCGTGGTACAGCTTCAACCCCATATACACCCACAGCTACGACAACACCAGCGGACGCTGGGGCGAGAGCAACTGCTACCCTGCCGGCGGCGTGCTTTATATGTATCTGTATGACGACGACGAGAACGTGGACGAGGCTCAGGCCCATGTGAACACCTGTCTCATCGACTGCTCTAAATACCAGGGCGACGTTATTCTCCAGTTCGACGCCTACACCGACGCTCCCTCGAAGACAAACGCCATGGTTGCTCTTGAGGCTGCCGAGACAAACGGCATGACAGCCACTTGGGACCAATTGGGCCGCACGACGCTCCCCGAGGTGACAAGCGAGAAGAAGACCTACACGGTGCTCTTCCGCGGCGGCGGCAAGACAACGATGTTCAATATCTATAGCTACCGCTACAAGGAGACGAAGATCAGCGACCCCATCGGCAACTCCATTTACATCGACAACGTGAAGGTGTATTCGCTCAACCCGCAGGTGAACGCACCCACAGGACTCACCATGAAATACTACCAGGGCGACAAGTTCCGCCTGGAGTGGAACAAGGTTGAGGGCGCCGACAAGTACCTCGTGGACGTCTACACCAAGAACGTCACCACCAACGGCTATTCGCAGGTGGAGACAATGGGCGACTACCTGTATCAGGACGAGGAGGTGACCGACAGCTTCATGAACGTTACCGGCGCGGCCAACGGACAGATATATTATTATAAGGTGCGCGCGGTTAAGGACAACCACGTGTCAATGGAGTCCAACGAGGAGAAGAGGATCCTCGGCGTTGTGCCGCCCTCTGACCTCAAGGCCGACGAACCCGCCGACAACAAGTTCACCGCGCGCTGGACTGCCGTTCCGGGCGCAGAGCGTTACAACTACATGGCTTACTGCGTGAGCGACATCACCGAGGACAAGGCCGTGGACGTGGTGAACGCCGATTTCGAGGGGATGAAATACAACGAGGGCTTCATCTGGAAAGAGGACGACACAGACCAGACGAAGTGGTACTACACTCCGAGATACTCCACCACGGACTCCGACAAGGGTACTAAGACCTCATCTTACTGCGCCCTCGATGCGATACCGGGATGGTCGGCCTACTGCTGGCAGCTCTTTACCGACGCCCTCGTGGTTGACGGCTGGCAGACATATCATAACAAAAACAACGCCTCGCTGCAGTGCGCCGCTGCCGACCTCTCAAAGGACGGCGGAAAGTTCACCGTGACGCTGCGCCAGAAGGCAGAGTGCGCCGAGGGATATGCCGACGAAGCCGGCAACAAGGTTTACGCCCACAGCGCGCTGGCTCTGTTCAACTACGACGAGGCTCTCGACGACTACGTGCAGAGCGAGGTGACGTTCATCAGCGACCTCAACGACCAGGAGTGGAAAGACGGCACATACACCTTCACAAAGGGTACCGCCAACTCCATCTTCGGCGTCTTCGCCACCTACGCCCCCGCAAACCTCTACATCAACAAGTTCAGGCTCACGCAGAACTACAAGGCCGGCGAGAAATTCTATGAGCCGTTCTGCTACAAGTACCGCGTGGCCGGCTACGACGTGGACGACAACGGCTACGCCACAGACGGCAAGGAGGAGCACACCGACCTCTCGCTCTCCATTCCCTACACCTCTGCCGTGAACGGCAAGGACATCTACCAGCGCATACAGTCGGTTAGGGTAGGTTCCGAGGCTCAGTATTACACCAACGCCACCTTCTGCGAGAGCAAGTGGAGCGACAACACGTTTGTCACCTCCAACGCCCAGTGCGGCATCGCCGAGGCCACAGTCGCCGGCAAGTCAGCCAGCGTTTCGATGAAGGGCGACAACCTCGTGGTGAGCAACCCCTCTGGCGAGGCAGTCAGCGTGTACGGCATCAACGGCACTCTCCTCTTCTCCGCCAAGGCCGGCCAGACATCCGTCAGCATGCCCGCCCCCGCCAACGGCACTTACATCGTGAAGGCCGGCAAGCAGAGCATCAAGGTGTCGCTGTAACGCAACGACAATCAGGTCTTTGCAGG
>CAVHWJ010000027.1:0-2159 GCA_963639565.1 uncultured Prevotella sp.
CTGACCGTCGTAGACCTTGCGCGTGGTGATGAAAAGGCCGCAGGGGTTGTCCACGCCGAAGAACTTGTGACCGCTGATGCTTATGGAGTCGAAGTGCATTTCGCGGCGGTTCACGAGATTGCGGAAATGCGTGAAAGGCAGATAGCCGCCGAAGAGAGCCGCGTCCACGTGGCGGTAGACCGCCATTCCCGTGTGGCGCGCAAGCACCTTGTTGAGTTCCGGCTGGTTGTCCACCGCCCCCTTGAGCGTGGAGCCGACGGCGTAGATCATCAGACAGGGGCGCGAATCGTCGATAACCTCCTCAAGGGCGTCGGGCAGCATACGCCCGAGGCTGTCGGTCTTGACGAGACGGATGTCGAGGTGCTGCATACTGCAAATGCGGTAGTTGCTGTAATGCGCCTCGTCGGAGACATACACAATGGGCATCTTGCCCGTCTGGTTGAGCAGACAGTTGATGCCGAAATATATGCCGTGGCTGTTGCCGTCGGTGCCGCTCATGGTGACGAGACCCCACGTGTCGTCCTTGTCGAAGCCGTATTTCGGCGCGAAATATTCAATCACCTCCCTCTCGAAATCGAGCGACGAAGCCGTGTGGTCGCCGTCGGAGAAAGGGTCTCCGGCATTGTTAATCATCACCGCCTGCATACCGCTGGCCGTGTACCAATCATAGAATTCCTGGAGCCGCGAGTCGTTGTTGCCGGGATAGCCGAGCGACATCCTGTTACGGGCGTAGTTCTCTTCTGCCCACTTGTCAAGTTTCTCAAAACCGGAGTGTTTCATAGTCTGTGTCGTTATCTATTTAGCTTTATTGTCATTACCCTGCCCTATCGCCGCGGTTCAGAAACCGCCGAGCGTGAGGGAATAGAGATACACCACCGCCGCCGGCATCGCCATCAGCGAGGAGTCGAAGCGGTCGAGCATACCGCCGTGTCCCGGCAGGATGTTTCCGCTGTCCTTTATGCCGAGAGTGCGCTTGAAGAGCGACTCCACGAGGTCGCCCAGCGTGCCGAACACCACGATGACGAGAGCCAGTCCCATCCACTGCGGCAGGGAGAGACCCAGTTCCGCGTCGATCTTGGGGAAGAAATGATAGACCACCGCCGCCGCAATGAGCACGAGCAGCGCGCCGCCAACCGACCCTTCCCAAGTCTTCCCCGGCGAAATGCGCGGGAAGAGCTTGTGCTTGCCGAATAGCGAACCGCTGCAATAAGCCCCCGTGTCGTTTGTCCAAAGGAAGATGAACACGCAGAGCGGAACCACGTTGTTGAATATAGTCTGCGAACCGGCGGCGTTGAACGCCAGCACATTGACGGTGGAGAGGGGCAATGCGATATACATCTGTCCGAGCATCGTGTAAGCCCAGTCGTCCACGGCGTTGGAGCTTGCGGTGTAGAGACCGCTCACGAAGAGATACACCACCGTGAGCAGATAGGGTATGAACACCGCCCCTGTGGGAACCAGTCCGCTGCAGAAGCCCCCCACGGCGAGGAAGAAATACACGCCGGCGACGGTACTTATAAAACGGTTCACGCGCACGCCGCGGCAGTTGTTCACCAGTCCCGTGTATTCCCAAACGGAAAGACCCGTGACGAGCGCGAAGAGCACCTCCATGGCGAAGGGCCTTAGGAAACACGCCACCATGGCGGCGACGAAAATCACGCCCGTGACAGTGCGCACCACGAGGTTTGAGAGTTTGCTGTTTTTCTTTTCTCCGGTCATTTCATTTAGGCTTTAGAGTCGGTTTCAGGCTTTGCTTCGTCACCGCCGTTGGCAGTATCGCCGCCATCCTTTGCGGCATCCTCAGCCATTGCCGTGGCGTTGGCCTCAAGGATTTCCTCGGAACGGCTCACCCACGGACGCTTGCCGAAGATGCGTTCCACGTCCTCGGCGAAAATCACCTCCTTCTCGATGAGCAGCTGGGCGAGGCGGTTATGCCCCTCCTTGTGTTCGGTGAGGATTTGCTTCGCGCGCTCATACTGTTCGGCAATCATGCGGAACACCTCGTCGTCCATAATCTTCGCCGTAGTCTCGGAGTAAGGTTTCTGGAAACCGCCCTCGTTATTGTTGTAATAGCTTATGTTGGGGAGTTTCTCGCCCATACCGGCGTATGCCACCATACTGTACATGCTCTTGGTGACACGCTCCAGGTCGTTGATAGC
>CAVHWJ010000027.1:2436-6513 GCA_963639565.1 uncultured Prevotella sp.
ATGATACGGTCCACGGCATCGAGGAAATCCTGTTTCTCCACACTCGTCTTCTCATGGCGCGCGGCGATGAGAGCCGCCTCGTTGCACACGTTGGCTATGTCAGCCCCCGAGAAGCCCGGCGTCTGCCTTGCCAGCATCTCCACGTCCACGTCGTCGGCCTTCTTCACCGGGCGCAGATGCACCTCGAAGATAGCCTTGCGCTCATTGAGGTCGGGCAGGTCCACGCTAATCTGGCGGTCGAAACGCCCGGCGCGGAGCAAAGCCTTGTCGAGCACGTCGGCGCGGTTGGTGGCGGCGAGGACAATCACGCCGCTGTTTGTGCCGAAGCCGTCCATCTCGGTGAGCAGGGCGTTGAGCGTGCTCTCGCGCTCGTCGTTGCCGCCCATCTGCTGACCGTGGCTGCGGGCGCGCCCCACGGCGTCGATCTCGTCGATGAATATGATGCAGGGAGCTTTCTCCTTGGCCTGACGGAAGAGGTCGCGCACGCGGCTCGCGCCCACGCCGACGAACATCTCCACGAAATCGGAACCGCTCATCGAGAAGAACGGCACGCCAGCCTCGCCGGCAACCGCCTTGGCGAGCAGCGTCTTGCCCGTTCCCGGAGGACCGATGAGCAGTGCGCCGGTGGGAATCTTTCCGCCCAACTCGGTGTATTTCTTGGGGTTCTTCAGGAAGTCCACAATCTCCTGCACCTCCTGCTTCGCCCCTTCCTGTCCGGCTACGTCCTTGAAGGTAATCACCTTCTCCGTCTTCTGCTTGTCGTAGACCTTAGCCCTGCTCTTGCCCACGCCGAGGATGCCGGTGCCTCCGCCGCCCATGCGGCGCATGAGGAACATCCAGATTGCGAAGAAGATAAGTATCGGGCCTACGGTCTGGAGGATATACGACAGGATGTTGCCCCTGTCGCTCTCATAGCTCAGGTCGCCCTTGAAAGTGCCTTTGGCGCGGGCGTAGTCCACGAAGTTCTCGAGTTTGTCGATGCCGCCGTACTGCACCTCCACAAAGGGGCGCGTGCCAACCTGCTGCGTGCCGGCGTTGAATATCTGGCGTATGTACTGCGGCTTGACGTACATCTTTAGCGAGCCGTTGTCTTTGTTCACCACGATGCTCTCGGCGTAGCCGTCCATGAGATACGACTGGAACTTGGTGTAGGTGGCCTGTTTCCCTGCGCTGCCCCCTATGGCGTTGCCGCCCATGATATACGCCACGAGCAGTCCCACGATGGCTAGTCCGTAGATCCACCCCAGGTTGAACTTGGGCTGCCGGTTGTTGTTGCCGAATTTTCTGTTGTTATCTTGGTTCATATCGGTTTGTCGGTTTGTCGTGCCATGACTGGCGGAAAAAATAATAGCCTGTGGGGATTACTCAGCGTCCACGTCCGCCACCGTCGTCAGCGCGGCGTCCTCCCATAGCCCCTCCAGGTTGTAATACTGCCTCGGCTCCGGCAGGAAGATATGCACGAGCACGTCGGAATAGTCCATCGCCACCCACTCGCAGTTGTCCAGTCCGGCCACCTTCACAGGCTTCTCGCCGGCCTCCACCCTGGCGGTCTCCTCAACGGAGTCGGCTATCGCGTCCACCTGCGTGGGCGAGCTGCCCTGGCAAATCACGAAATAGTCGCATATCGTGCCGTCGATGCCCCTGAGGTCTGCCACAACGACGTTAGTACCTTTTTTCTCTTGAATTCCCTTAACGATTGATTCTACAAGTTTGTTCGTCTGTTCCATTAAAACTTTGTCGGATTATTCTGTTATGTTACCAATGTGTCTCACTGCCGGGGCTACACCTTGTTTATATTATATATAGGGTATATACCTTTTATATATATAGCGTCCCCAACGGCATACAAAGGTAAGCCGATTTTGGCGAAAAAGGCAAGAAACAGGTGTTATTTTGGATTTTTTTATAAAAAAGTTGCGGAAATTGTTTGTAGTTCAAAAAAAAGCCGTACCTTTGCACACGCAATGAGGCGATAAGCTGATGCAGACAAACAAAACATTGGGATATGGTGTAATGGTAACACTACAGATTCTGGTCCTGTCATTCTTGGTTCGAGTCCGAGTATCCCAACAGAGAGACACCTTCAATAGCGAGGGTGTCTTTTTTGTTATTTAAATCCTTCATTTAAAAGCAAAACCGAAACAATGGAAAAGAAAGAAACACCCGTACTCCTGCTCACCGGCTACCTGGGCAGCGGAAAGACAACTCTCCTCAACCGCATCCTCTCCAACGAGAAGGGAATAAAGTTCGCCGTGATAGTGAACGACATCGGCGAGGTGAACATCGACGCAGACCTCATCCAGCAGGGCGGCGTGGTGAACCAGGGCGACGACAGCCTCGTGGCGCTGCAGAACGGCTGCATCTGCTGCACGCTGAAAATGGACTTGGTGCAGCAGTTGAGCGACATCGTGGCGCAGGAGCGTTTCGACTATATCGTGATTGAGGCGAGCGGCATCTGCGAACCCGCCCCGATAGCGCAGACGATAAGCGTCTATCCGCAGATGTACCCCGAATACGCCGAGAAGGGCGTGGCGAAGCTCGACGCCATAGTTACCGTGTGCGACGCGCTCAGGCTGCGCGACGAGTTCGCCGAAGGCACCGACCTGACGAAGGGCAACCTCGACGAGGACGACCTGGCGAGCCTCGTTATCCAGCAGGTGGAGTTCTGCAACATCATCCTGCTGAACAAGGCCGACGAGGTGTCGGCGGAGGAGCTGCTGCGCATCAAGGCGATACTGAGGCAGATTCAGCCACAGGCGGCCATCGTGCCGTGCAACTACGGCGACGTGGACATCGACAAAATCATAAACACCAAGCTCTTCGACTTTGAAAAGGTGGCGACATCGGCGCGGTGGATAGAGGCCGTGGAGGGCGAAGAGGACGATTTGGAGAACGAGGAAGAGGGCGAGGCCCTGGAATACGGCATCGGAACGTTCGTTTATGAACGCCGCCGACCGTTCCTGCTCACGGAGTTCGACCAGTTCATCGCGCGCAAGTTCCCCAAGAGCGTTATCCGCTGCAAGGGCTTGTGTTATTTCGCCGACGAGCGCGACACGTGCTATGTGTTCGAACAGGCCGGCAGTCAGGTTTCGCTGCGCAACGCCGGACAGTGGTATGCCTCGATGCCAGAGGACGAACTCAAGGAGTTCCGCAAGAACAACCCCGGCGCGCTGAAAAACTGGGACGAAAAGTACGGCGACCGCACGCAGAAGCTCGTGTTCATCGGACAGGACATGAACCGCAAGGAGATTGAGTCCGCGCTCGACAAGTGCCTTGCCTGACGAAACAGGCTGACAGACAGCCCATATAAGAACAATGGACGGCGCGCCCCATTCCGGGAAACGCGCCGTCCATTCTTTTCCGTATGCTTTTAAGAAGTCAAAGCTCGTCCATCTCCTCGCCCGTGCGCTCCATCACGTTGGCGGCCATCACGTCGGCGGCATGAACGATTGCCACGAGGGGGTACATCTTCTGCGCCGTGTCGTAGTTGCGCACGTCCTCAAAGCTGTTCTGGTTTATCCCCCACGCACCCATGTGCCACCTGATGGCGAGCATTTCGTCGTCGTAAAGTTCCAGTCCGCTGAGCAGCACCACCACGAGCGACTTTTCGCCGTGTCCCATGGGGAAGCCTTTGTAAGACACCTTGTAACCCTCGCAGTCCTCCCACTGCCCAAGCTTGTTCTTGCGCTTCTTCACCGACCTCTTGTAGATGTCGGCCTTGCACACGTCGTGGAGCAGCGACGCTATGATTACGCTCTCGCGCTTCACCTCGCTCTCCAGGGCCGGTTCGAGGGGTTTCATCGCCTCCCATATCGCCAGCGCCGCCTTGCAGGTGTTGAGGGAGTGTACCACGAGACCGCCCTCGGTGTTGAGGTGGTGTCCCGCAGAGGCAGGGGCTGAGAAGAAACCGAGTTTGTCGATTTCCTCTATCACGTCGTCGATGCCGTCTCTCCCGGTAGATTTCAGGAGGCTCACGAACTCCTCCTTGTATTCATCCAATTTGCTTATCATTTCCTCTTGTTTTTGTTTACTTGGCTGCAAAACTACGATTTCTTTTTGGAAACGGCAAGAGAACGG
>CAVHWJ010000027.1:6675-16460 GCA_963639565.1 uncultured Prevotella sp.
GTATATATACTATTTTTACGACTTATGATTGAATACATAAAGGGCGAACTGGCTGAGGTTACGCCGGCATACGCCGTGGTCGAAGCGCACGGAGTGGGCTACGGACTGAACATTTCGCTCAACACATACAGCAACATACAGAACAAAAAGGAAGTGAAACTGTATGTTTTTGAAAGTATCAGGGAGGACGCTTACGCTCTGTTCGGCTTTTCGTCGAGACAGGAGCGCGAGATGTTCACACTGCTCATTTCCGTTTCGGGCGTGGGCGCCGGCACGGCGAGGATGATCCTCTCGGCACTGTCGCCGGCGGAACTCTGCAACGTGATTTCCACGGGCAACGAGAAACTGCTGAAGACCGTGAAGGGCATCGGACTGCGCACGGCGCAGCGCATCATCGTGGACCTGAAAGACAAAATCGCCGCCGCCGACATGGGCGGAGAGGCTCTGGCAGGAGCTGCCGCAAGCGCGGTGTCGGCAAACAAGGAGGTTCACGACGAGGCGATGGGCGCGCTCACCATGCTCGGCTTCGCCCCGGCGCCGTCGGCGAAGGTCGTGGCGGCGATACTCAGCGAGAACCCACAGCTGCCAGTGGAACAGGTGGTGAAACTCGCCCTGAAACAGATAAAATAACAATGCGTGGAATTTCATGAACACGCCTTACAGCAGATGAGAAACCTAAAGAAACTTGCCATATTTGTAATCGCGCTCGTGAGCATCAACGTGCTCGCGTTCAACGTGATACCGCAGATGCAGGACGACCGTTCGCGCCTCTCGGTGCGCCGCCCGCGGAACACCGCCGAAAGGCCGAAGAGCGTGGCGGAGCGTGTGGCGGAGAAACGTGAAGCCGACGCGAAGAAAGCCGCCGCCGACACGGCGAAGAAAGTGCCGTCGGGACTGTCGGCCCTCGTGATAGAGGACGACTCCATTCCCGACTCGCTGCTCCACCCCCGGTGGAAGGTGCAGCGCACCGTGCCTGTGACCGCCGACGACGCGAAGAGACGCACCGCCGACCTCTCCATGCCCGACAACATCAAGCAGGAGGTGGTATACAACGACACACTGAACCGCTATTTCCTCGGCTCCAAAATCGGCGGAGGCTACCTCTCCACGCCGGTGATGATGACTCCCGACGAATACAGGGCGTGGAGCGAGAAAAAGGAGATGGACGCATTCTTCCGCTCGAAGAACGACGAGATAGTGAAGCAGAAGGGAAAGGAGAAATTCTCATTCTCCGACATGCACTTCGAACTTGGCCCGGCGGAAAAGATATTCGGCCCGGGCGGAGTGCGCATCAAGACGCAGGGAACGGCGGAGCTGAAGCTCGGCGCCACGCTGAAGGAGATTGACAACCCCTCGCTGCCGATACGCAACCGCAACACGACGACGATGAACTTCGACGAGAAGATCAACCTGAACGTGAACGGAAAGGTGGGCGACAAGGTGAACATGAACATCAACTACAACACCGACGCCACCTTCGACTTTGACCAGCAGAACCTGAAACTGAAATACGAGGGCAAGGAGGACGAGATAATAAAGCTCGTGGAGGCCGGCAACGTGTCGTTCCCCAGCAACTCCTCGCTCGTGAAAAGCGCGTCGTCGCTGTTCGGCATAAGGACAGACCTGCAGTTCGGCAAACTGAAACTGCAGACCGTAATCTCGCAGAAGAAGTCGTCGAGCAAGACGGTTTCATCGAAGGGCGGCGTGCAGCTCACAAAGTTTGAGATTGACGCTACCGACTACGAGGAGAACCGCCACTTCTTCCTCTCGCAGTATTTCCGCGACAGATACGCGGCAGCGATGAAGACGCTGCCCAACGTGACGACGGGCGTGACGATAAACCGCGTGGAGGTGTGGGTGACGAACAAGCAGGGAACTACTACCAACACGCGAAACATCGTGGCTCTCACCGACTTGGGCGAGAACACCAAGGTGAGCAACCCGCTGTGGGGGCTTACGGGCAGTCCGGTGCCGTCGAACAACGCCAACAGCGAGTATTCGTCGATGGTGAACTCCTACGACGCGGCGCGAGAGATTGACCAGACGAGCACCGTGCTCGACGCCATACCGGGATTTACGGGCGGCGTGGACTACGAGAAGCTGCAGAGCGCGAGGCTCTTGAGTTCGTCGGAATACACGCTGAACAAGGCTCTTGGATATATCTCGCTGAAATCCGCGCTGCAGACCGACCAGGTGCTCGCCATTGCATACGAATACACCTACGGCGGACAGACATACCAGGTGGGAGAGTTCGCGTCGGACATGCAGGACGTGTCGAGGGCACTCTTCGTGAAATCGCTGAAAAACACCAGCAACAACCCCACACAGGGCAACTGGAAGCTGATGATGAAGAACGTGTATTACCTGGCCTCGTCGGTTGAGAAGGACAAGTTCCGCCTCGACGTGAAATACCAGAGCGACACCACCGGCGTGTACCTTTCCTATATCCCCGAACCCCAGGTGAAGGACTCCACAATCATCAAGCTCATCGGGGCTGACCGCCTCGACAACAACAACAAGGCGCACCCCAACGGATATTTCGACTACGTGGCAGGGTACACCGTGAGCAACGGACGCGTGTTCTTCCCCAAGCCCGAACCCTTCGGACTGGACCTCTACGACGAACTCACCAAGGCCGGCGTGGCTCCCGACGTGGCGACGAAATACGCCTACACGGAACTCTACGACTCGACGAAGACTATCGCCAAGCAGATTGCGGAGAAAAACAAGTTCAGGTTTACGGGACAGTACCGCGGAACGTCAGCCAACGTCATTTCACTCGGGGCGTACAACGTGCCGCAGGGTTCGGTGGTGGTGACAGCCGGGGGCGTGACGCTGAAGGAGGGTTCTGACTACAGCGTGGACTACTCCGCCGGCGAGGTGACAATCCTCAACCAGAGCATCATCGACGCGGGAACTTCGGTGAGCGTGTCGCTCGAAAGCAACACCGACTACGCGCAGCAGCGCAAGACGATGCTGGGACTGAACTGGGAGTACGATTTCTCGAAGAACTTCCAACTCAGCGGTACGATACAGCACCTCTCGGAACAGGCCCTGACCACCAAGGTGTCGATGGGTTCTGAACCGCTCAACAACACCCTCTGGGGACTGAACATCAATTGGAAGAAGGAGAGCCAGTGGCTCACCAACGTGCTCGACAAGATACCGTTCCTGCACTGCACGCAGCCCTCGCAGATCTCGTTCACGGGCGAGTTCGCGCAGCTCATTGCCGGACAGGCGAGCGGCACGCAGGACAACGCATCGTATCTCGACGACTTCGAGAACACGAAGAACGCCATCGACGTGAGCACGCCGTCGTCGTGGATAATTTCCAGCGTGCCTTCAACGATACAGAACTACAACGACAAGACAACGCTGATGAGCGGCTACGAGCGCGCCCTGCTGGCGTGGTACAACATCGACCCGCTGTTCACGCGCAGAAGCAGTTCGCTCACCCCGGGCCACATCAAGAGCGACCTTCACCAGCTCTCCAACCACTACGTGAGGGAGGTCTACGTGAAGGAGCTTTTCCCCAACCGCGACCAGAGTTCATACAACGGCGCGACGGCGACGCTCTCAATCCTCAACCTCGCCTTCTATCCCTCGGAGCGAGGCCCTTATAATTTCAACCCCAACCTGAACAGCAACGGAACGCTGCCCACGCCGCAGCGCAACTGGGGCGGCATGATGAGGAGGCTCGACACGAGCGACTTTGAGACGGCGAACATCGAGTACATCGAGTTCTGGATGCTCGACCCGTTTATCTACACCAACCAGCAGGGCGACGCCAACTCTTACGGCGGCGACTTCTACATCAACCTGGGCGAGATAAGCGAGGACGTGCTGCGCGACGGAAAGAAATTCTACGAGAGCGGAATGCCCGTGGACGGCTCCAGCAACTACACCACAACGCAGTGGGGAAAGATACCGAACCAGTCCACCGTGACCTACGCCTTCGCCACATCGAGCGGCGCGAGGGCGAAACAGGACGTGGGCTTCAACGGACTGACCGACGAGGAGGAACGCACCTTCGGGTCATATCAGGAATTCCTCACCGCGGCGCAGAGCCGCGTGACCGGTGCCGCCCTCGACTCGATACTGAACGACCCCGCCAACGACGACTACCACTATTTCCGCGGCAGCGACTACGACAACGCACGCACGCCTATCCTGCAACGCTACAAGCGCATCAACAACCCGCAGGGCAACTCGCCCGACAGCGACATGAGGAGCGAGGGCTACGACACGTCGTATAAGACCACGCCCGACGTGGAGGACATCAACCAGGACTACACGCTGAACGAATACGAGAAATACTACCAGTACCACGTGAGCATCCGTCCGCAGGACCTCGTGGTGGGACAGAACTATATCGTGGACAAGCGCGAGAGCAGCGTGAGGCTGCGCAACGACACCACGGAGACCGTGGCGTGGTACCAGTTCCGCATCCCCGTGAGCGACTACGAGCAGAAGGTGGGCGGCATCACCGACTTCACCTCCATCCGCTTCATGCGAATGTTCCTCACCAATTTCCAGAAACCCATCGTGCTGCGCTTCGGCAACCTCGACCTCGTGCGCGGCGAGTGGCGCATCTACCAGCAGTCGCTCTCCACGGGCAGCGAGTCGGGCAAATTAGCCGTGAGCGCGGTGAACATCGAGGAGAACAACGACCGCGTGCCGGTGAACTACGTGCTGCCGCCGGGCATCACACGCGAACAGGACCCCACGCAGCCGCAGCTGACGGAGGCCAACGAACAGGCCCTCGATTTGCAAGTGACTAACCTGTCGAACGGCGAGGCGAAGGCGGTTTACAAGAACACTAACCTCGACCTGAGGCAGTACAAGCGTCTCCAGATGTTCGTCCACGCCAATGCGCTGGAGCAGAACACCACGGACTTGCAGGACAACCAGTTGGCGGTGTTCATGCGCCTGGGTTCCGACTACAAGAGCAACTACTACGAATACGAGATTCCGCTGAAGCTCACGCCGGCGGGACACTACGACCGCTACTCCTCAGCCGACAGCAAGACGGTGTGGCCGGAGGACAATATGCTCGACATCCCACTCAGCGTGTTCACCACACTGAAAAAGGAGCGCAACAAGGCGAAGAGCATCGGACAGGCTTCCTATACCATGCCCTACTACGCCTACGACGAGGAGCACCCGAGCAACAAGGTGAGCATCGTGGGAAACCCCACGCTCGGCGAGGTGCGCACGATGATTATCGGCGTGAGAAACCTGGCCGCCGACCAGAAGTCGGGCGAGATTTGGGTGAACGAACTGCGTCTGAAAGAATACAACAACTCAGGCGGCTGGGCGGCGCAGGGAAACCTCAACGTGCAGCTGTCTGACGTGGGAAGCGTGAACGTCACGGGCAAGTACGTGTCGGAGGGCTTCGGCGGACTGGAAGACGGTGTGTCACAGCGCGCGCAGGACAACTACAAGACTTACAGCGTGACGACGAACTTTGAACTCGGAAAGTTCTTCCCCGACAAGGCCAAGGTGTCGATACCGCTCTATTATTCGGTGTCGCAGGAGGAGACGCGCCCGAAATACAACCCGCTCGACACCGACATGAAGCTCGACGACGCCCTGAGCGCGATGACGGGACACGAGCGCGACTCCATTGAGAGCATCGCCGTGACGAAGACGAAGAACACCAACTTCTCGCTCTCGAACATGAAGGTGGGCATAGCCACGAAGAAGCACCCGATGCCCTACGACCCGGCGAACTTCACGTTCAGCTACAGCCACAGCCACCGCCACACGAGCGGCGAGACGACGGTGTATGAGAACGAGGACAACTGGCGCGGCGCGCTCAACTACAGCTACACGCCGGTTTACAAAGCCCTTGAGCCGTTCAAGAAGATAAAGAGCAAGAGCAAGTGGTATGACATCTTAAAGAGGTTCGGACTGAACTGGCTGCCGCAGAACATGACGTTCAACACGGAAATGACGCGCAGCTACTACGAACTGCAGGAGCGCAACATGGAGAGCACCGAGACTTCCAAGCTGCCGCTCACGTTCAACGAGCAGTTCCTGTGGAACAGGGAGTTCTCCATACGCTGGGACCTCACCAAGAACCTACACATGAGTTTCAACAGCGCGACGCACGCCGAGATAGAAGAGCCTTACACCCCCGTGGACAAGAGCCGCTACCCCGACGAGTACTCGCACTGGAAGGACTCCGTGTGGACGAGCATCAAGCACCTTGGCCGTCCGTTGGACTACAACCAGACGTTCACGGCATCCTACCAGGCGCCCATCAACCTCATCCCGATATTCGACTGGATCAACGCCGACGCGAACTATAACGCCACCTACAACTGGACGCGCGGAACGACACAGGAGAACGGCGACTTCCTGGGCAACGTGATTTCAAACAACCGCACGCTGAACATCAACGGTTCGCTGAACCTTGAGAAACTGTACAACCACTTCCCGTTCCTCAAGAAAGCCAACGACAGGTTCAACAAGCGTCCGGCTATGACGACGAAGAAGAAGACGGCGGCGCAGACGAAGATAAAGGACAAGAAGACCGAGGACGAGAAGAAGCTGCCGAAGAACAAGAAGTCGTTTGAGAAGGAAATCACCCTCATGCCCGACACCGCCATCACCATTAACCACGGCAAGAACAGCAAGCGGCTGATTGTGACGGCGAAGACGGCCGACGGCAAGCTCTTCACGCTGAAATACCGCAAGGTGGACAACAACAAGATAAAGATTACGTCGAAGGTTGATACCGCCACAAAGGTGAAGCTGACCGTGACCGCCAAGGAGCCGCTCGAAAACATGAGCTGGTACAAGACGATGCAGGTGGTGGCGCGCGGACTGATGATGGTGCGCTCCGCCAACCTGTCTTACCGCAACCAGTACGGCCTCTCGCTGCCGGGCTTCATGCCCGAGGTGGGCGACGTGTTCGGACAGCGCAGCAACGGCATCATGGCGCCGGGCCTGGGCTTCGCATTCGGCATGGTGGACGACTCCTACGTGACGAAGAGCGCGGAGCGCGGATGGCTCTGCATCAACGACAGCGTGGCGACACCGGCCACGTCGAGCAAGACCGAGGATTTGCAGCTGCGCATGACGCTCGAACCGGTGAAGGACCTGAAGATTGACCTCAACGCGAGCCGCACGATGACCACGGCGAAGAGCATACAGTATATGTACCAGGGCATGCCCACGACGCAGAGCGGAACGTTCACCATGACGACGCTGAGTCTGGGAACGGCGTTCGAGAGCATGGGCAACGCCAACAACGGCTACCATTCGGCATCGTTCGAGAAATTCTGCAACTCGCTCGAAGGCTTCCGCCAGAGGGTGGAAGACCAGTACAGCGGAGCGACATATCCAGCAGGGTCTACCCTCGCCGGACAGGCGTTCGACCCGGCTAACGGCACGGTGAGCAAATACAGCGCGGACGTGATGATCCCGGCGTTCCTCTCCACCTACACGAGCATGGGGGGCAACTCGCTCGAACTCTTCCCCACCCTCGCGAAACTGCTGCCCAACTGGTCGGTGAAATACAGCGGACTGGTAAGGCTGCCGTGGTTCAAGGACGTGTTCAAGAGCTTCAACGTGAACCACGCCTACAAGAGCGTGTATGCCGTGGGTTCTTACAGTTCGTTCAGCACATTCCAGGAATACATGAACGGACTGGGCTTCGTGACCAACGCCACGACGGGCGCGCCAACGCCAAGCAGTATGTTCAACATTTCCACCGTGAGCATCAACGAGTCGTTCTCGCCCCTGCTCGGCGTGGACATGACTTTCCGCAACAACCTCACGGCAAAGCTGGAATACCGACAGACGCGCGTGTTGAGCCTCAGCATGACGAGCGTGCAGCTCAACGAGTCGTCGAGCAACGACTGGGTTGTGGGCATGGGCTACAAGATAAACAACTTCGACTTCTTCGGTCTCTTCGGGGGAACCAAGTCGCGCAAGGTGAAATCGTCAAAGAACAAGAAGGACGGACAGGACGACAAGCAGCAATCCAACAGCAGCAAGAACAACAACCGCAGCGGCTTCAACACCGACCTCAACCTGCGCCTCGACCTCTCGTTCCGCAAACAGGCCGCTATATGCCGCGACATAGCCACGATGACGAGCGCGGCAAGCAGCGGCAACTCGGCTTTCAAACTGTCGTTCGCCGCCGACTACACCCTGTCGCGCCTCCTCACGATGAGCTTCTACTACGACCGCCAGTCGAACACGCCGCTGCTATCCAGCAACAGCTACCCCACAACGACGCAGGACTTCGGACTGAGCCTGAAATTCTCGCTGACGAGATAAGCGGGGGTTATTGTTTGGATATGGGCATAACGGATTTAACTATCATTTGACATATAACATTATAACAAAGCATATATGAAGAAATTCTTTTTGTCGGCCGTCCTCATGGTGATGGCCTTGGGAACATTCGCGCAAGACCGCCCCAAACTAATCGTGGGCGTCGTGGTGGACCAGATGCGGTGGGACTACCTCTACCGCTACTACAAGCTCTACGGCGACGGGGGCTTCAAACGCCTGATGAACGAGGGCTACAACTGCGAGAACACAATGATCAACTATATCCCGGCGGTGACAGCCGTGGGACATTCGTCGGTCTACACCGGCAGCGTGCCGTCTATACACGGCATACAGGACAACAATTTCCAGATCAACGGCAAGTGGACTTACTGCACGGCGGACTCTACCGTATCGGGCGTGGGCACCGACGGCAAGGCCGGGAAGATGTCGCCGCGCAACCTGCTCGTGAGCACCATTGGCGACGAACTGAAAGTGGCTACGAATTTCAAGTCGCGCGTGTTCGGCGTGTCGATAAAGGACCGCGGGGCAATACTCCCTGCCGGTCACGCCGCCGACGCTGCATACTGGATTGACGCGAAGCAGGACAAGTTCGTGTCGAGCACCTACTACATGAAGCAGCTGCCGGCATGGGTGGAGAAATACAACAAGACGGTGAGCAAATACTCCACCGACCAGCTCTATTATTCGCCCGCCGGCAACGAGGTGACGGCGGAAATGGCGAAGAACATCATCGCCAACGAGAAACTGGGACAGCAGGGCGAGACGGACATGATTTGCGTGAGCTTCTCGTCCACAGACAAGATAGGACACAAATACGGCACGCACTGCCAGCTCATGCAGGACCAGTTCGTGGACCTCGACAAGCGACTCGCCGATTTCTTCTCGTATCTCGACACCACCATCGGCAAGGGCGAATACCTGCTCTTCCTCACCGCCGACCACGGCGCGGCGAACAACATCCTGATGAACGAGGAGCACGGCATCCCGGCCGGAGGCTTCTTCTACAAAAATGAGGCTAAGGCAGTGAACGCATACCTGAAGGACAAATACAAGGTGGGCTACGACATCGTGAAGGGCATATCCACATACAGCGTCTACCTCGACCACGACGCGATTGCCAAGTCGGGACAGAAACTGCGCGTCGTGAGGAACGACGTGATTGAGTATTTCCAAAACAAAGACTACGTGGCATACGCCGTGAACCCCGAAAGGGTGTCCACCGCCAGCGTGCCGCAGCCGATAAAGGACAAGATCATCAACGGCTTCTGCCGCAAGCGCAACGGCGACATCATACTGATTATGCAGCCGGGGTGGTATGAGGTTCACGGCGACAAGGTGGACGGCGGCACGACGCACGGCGAATGGAACCCCTACGACGCGCACATCCCGTTCGTCATCATGGGCTGGGGAGTGAAGCCGGGCAAGACGAACCGCCCCACCAGCATCACCGACATCGCGCCCACGGTGTGCAACCT
>CAVHWJ010000028.1:0-9888 GCA_963639565.1 uncultured Prevotella sp.
TGCGGATTTCTTTGAGTATCAAGAGTTTTCAGAGTTCTATTTGTAGATGATGGTACTTTCTTTGCAGTCCGTCACTTTCCGATGCAAAAGTTTTTGAAAATGTTTCCCAAAACCTCATCGGTGTTTATTTCGCCGCCGGTGATTTCGCCGAGGTGGTAGATGCAGTTGCGGAGGTCTTGGCTGATGAGGTCGGAGGGGAGGGAGGTGTCGAGACCTTCTATCACCCTCGTTATGTCAGAGGAGGCAAGGCGGAGGATGCTGAGGTGGCGGGCGTTGCTTATTATCACGCCGTTGGTGGATGACGTGTCGGAGGATGAAATCTGGCGAAGGGTGTCAAGGAGAGTGGCGATGCCGTCTCCTGACTTTGCCGAAATCCTTGTTTCACAGAGTGACGACAGGGTGTTGCGGATTTCCGTGGGTATTGCGATATGCGGTTGAGGCTTTCCTGCGGAAATCAGGTCGCATTTGTTATATACAATAATAAGATGCTTGCCTTTGCAGAGGGGCAGAACGGTTGAGAAGAGTTCTGCATAATGTTCGGTGGGGATAGTGGAATCAACGGTGAGCAGGATGATGTCGGCACGTGATATTTTGTTTATTGTCCTTTCGATGCCGATGCTCTCTATTTCGTCTTTCGTCTCCCTTATTCCTGCCGTGTCGATGAAGCGGAATATGGTGCCGCCGATGTTGGTGGTTTCCTCTATCACGTCGCGTGTAGTGCCGTGGATGTCGCTCACGATGGCGCGGTCTTCGCCAACAAGTCTGTTGAGGAGTGTTGATTTCCCTGCGTTGGTCTCGCCAACGATAGCCACGGGGACGCCGTTTTTGATTGCGTTACCCACTTTGAATGAGGCGATGAGACCGGTTATCACTGACTGTATCTTCACGGCGATGTCCTTTATCTCGTCGCGGTTGGCGAACTCCAGTTCTTCGTGGTCGGAGAAATCAAGTTCCAGTTCGAGGAGTGACGTGATGTGCAGCAGTTCCTCGCGCAGCCTTGCCAGTTCCGAACTGAACGTGCCTTTCATCTGGTTGAAGGCGATGCGGTGTGACGCTTCCGACTGCGACGCGATGAGGTCGGCAACGGCCTCCGCCTGTGACAAGTCCATTTTGCCGTTGAGAAAAGCCCTCTGCGTGTATTCGCCAGGGCCTGCCGGGGCGCATCCGTTGTCGATGAGCAGCTGCATAATCCGGTTGAGGATATACTCCGACCCATGGCAGGATATTTCCACGGAGTCTTCACCCGTGTAAGAATGTGGCGCGCGGAAAAGGCTCACGAGTACCTCGTCCACTGTCTCGCCGCCGTTCTCCTTGTCGGTGATTTTGCCGAAAACTATGGTGTATGGCTGCCTTTCAGCCAACGGCCTTTTGTCTTTCCCTGTCGGGGTGAAGATTTTGTCTGTAATCCCTAAGGCTTCATTTCCAGAAATCCTTATTATCCCCAGTGCGCCCCCTGTGGCGGTGGCTATCGCGCATATTGTGTCTCTGCTGTACATTTTCTCTGAATTTGACTGCAAATGTACTCTTTTTTATTTAAATTTGCACGGAATAAACATCTGGCGTTGCCGCACAATGGGTATTTCCATGCCATTTGTGTTAATGCCTTAGTCTAATAGAATAAAGAAAAAGAAGTGAACCTGCACATATTCAATCCGGAACACGATATAGCCCTCGCTTACGACAAGCCACACCTCATGGTGCCCCATGTGGCTCAGGAACTGAGGATGAGCTTGGGCTATCTGCCGGCCTTTTGGGCGAACGACGGCGACTTTGTACTTGTGGACGACATAGAGTTCGCGCTGAAAGCTGCGGCACCGTTCAGGCACCTGATGCGCGACGTGCTGTTCGTCTGCCGCGACGACCTTAAATCCCTTCCCGTAGACCGCATTTTGCCGTGGGGGTGGGACAGACGCGTAGTCGCAGAACTTTCTGAAAATGGGGTGGGGGAGGACCTTTTGCCGACTGACGGAGAATTGGCGGACATACGGCGGTATTCCGGCAGGGAGCACACCTCTGGGTTTTTGGCAGAATTGCGGGAAGGAGTTGAGGACAAAACCTGTGGCGAGGCTTTCCGTTGCGAAGATTTCGATGAAATAGAAGGATATGTAAAGAGGTATCACGACATCGTGGTGAAAGCCCCTTGGAGCTCTTCGGGCCGAGGCATCCGTTATGTCTCGGGTGAATGTGACGAACCCAAATCCCTGTGGATAAAGAAAATCCTGTTGCACCAAGGTTACGTAATGGTGGAACCGCACTACAACAGGTTGGCGGATTTTGCTGTGGAAATGGTAGCCGCCGCCGACGGAAAGGTGGAATACAAGGGCGTTTCGGTGTTCCACACGCTTAACGGCAAATATTCGGGAAACGTGATAGGTACGGAAGACTCCAAACTCCAGAGGCTGAAAAAGTACGTGGACACTGATTTTCTCGACATTCTCATAAAACGCGTCACGGCGGTTATGGAGAAGCATCTGGCCGGCAGATACGCTGGACCGTTCGGGGTGGACATGATGATTGTGGCAGACCCGCAGACGGAGAATTTCCTCGTCCACCCGTGCGTGGAGGTGAACCTGCGGCGCACCATGGGGCATCTCGCCCTTGCGCTCGCCGAAAACAACCTGCCGTTTGACCACATGATGAGCATCGAGCACAACGTGAACTACAAGTTCCGTATGCAGCGCATCGACGGCAAATTCGTGAACGTGATATACAGATAAGAAAGACGACAAATATAAATCTAACAAACGACAAAACAACAATTACGATGAACAAGAAACTGTTGATTTCAGTCCTTATGGCATTGCCTGTCGCCGTATCGGCACAGTACAAGTCACAGGTGTGCTGTCCCGACAACGGCAACGGAACGTACACCAACCCTGTAATTAACGCCGACTATAGTGACCCCGACGCGTACGCCGTGGGCGAGGACTATTATCTCACGGCGAGTTCGTTCAACTGCCTGCCCGGCCTCCCCATCCTCCATTCCAAGGACATGGTGAACTGGACCATCATAGGACACGCTGTGAAAGAACTGGAGCCGAAGGAGATGTTTGACAAACCGTCGCATGGCAACGGCATCTGGGCACCCTCCATACGCTACCACAACGGCGAGTTCTACATCTATTGGGGAGACCCCGACAACGGCGTTTATATGGTCAAGGCAAAAGACCCCGCCGGAGAATGGTCGAAGCCCCTGTGCGTGATTCCCGGCAAGGGCATGATAGACACCACGCCGCTGTGGGACGACGACGGCCGCTGCTATCTCGTGAGTGCATACGCCAACAGCCGCTCGCGTTTCGCCTCTGTAATAGTGGTGCGCGAGTTGTCGGCAGACGGAACTAAGGCCATCGGAGACCCTGTGATAATCTACGACGGCAACGGCAAGGAGAGCCGCACCTGTGAGGGACCGAAGATATACAAGCGCGACGGATGGTATTGGGTGATGTTCCCTGCCGGAGGCGTGCCTACGGGCTTTCAGGTGGCTATGCGGTCGAAGAACATCTACGGCCCGTATGAGAGCAAGGTGGTGCTGGCTCAGGGAAAGTCGAAGGTGAACGGCCCTCATCAGGGAGCGTGGGTACACACCGCTTTCGGCGAGGACTGGTTCCTGCATTTCCAGGACAAGGAGGCTTACGGACGCGTGGTGCATCTGCAGCCCGTTACATGGAAAGACAACTGGCCCGTTATGGGCATCGACAAGGACGGCGACTACTGCGGCGATCCCGTTGATACATACCGCAAGCCCAAGACATCGGGAAAGGTGACCATTGAAAACCCGGCAGAGAGCGACGAGTTCAACGAACCGAAACTCGGCCTGCAGTGGCAGTGGCACGCCAATTACAACCAGACGTTCGGTATGCCGACAGCCTTCGGCACGATGCGCGTGTACACCCACAAACTCTCAGAGGGTGCAACGAACCTGTGGGAAGTGCCTAACCTGTTGTTGCAGAAAACCCCGGCTGACAAGTTCACCGCTACCGCCAAACTGCGCTTCACGTCGAAAGACCAGAACCAGACCGGCGGCATAATAATGCAGGGACTTGACTATTCTGCTCTTGTGGTGAAGAGGGTAGGCGACGAGTTCCAGCTCCAGCAGCTCGTGTGCAAGAGCGCGGACAAGGGCAAGGCTCAGACCGCCGGGGTGCTCGCCACATTGAAGCCCACCGAGGTGGACAAGATAGACTATCAGCCAGGAACCCACATCGACATATACATGAGGATGATGGTGGACGACAGCAAATGCCAGTTCGCTTACAGTCTCGACGGAAAGAAATTCACCAAGGTCGGCAAGGTCTTCAATATGCGTGAGGGCAAATGGATCGGTGCTAAGATTGGCTTCGTGGCGTTTGAGCCGGCCGGCAAGGCCAACAGGGGCTGGATTGATGCCGACTGGTTCAGAGTGACCAAGTAACGCATAGTCTCGCACACCTATTATATATAATGTGTCTTGAACGTTTTTCCAAAGGCCGTAACCATGCGGTTTTGGGGGAATAACGTTCAAGATACATTTGTTTTAGCATTTTTGCGGTTAAACTTGACGATTGTTAAGTTGTTTTAGGAGATTTCGTTAATACAGTGAAAAACCGGTCTTTTTTTTAACGTAATTCCGCCTTTCAGTTTAGTTTTGCGATAAATTTGCGGCATGAAGAAAAAGACGATATGGGCAATAGCCGCGGTAATGGGATTTTCGTTCCTTGCCTTGCTGCTTCTTCAGCTGAAATACATGGACGCCATGGTGAAGATGAAGAAGGAGCAGCTCGACGAGTCCGTAAACAAGGCTTTGTATCAGGCGGCGAGAAACCTCGAACTGAACGAGACTTTAAGGTATCTCGAACGTGACGTGAACGAGACGGAACGCCGCGCCTACAAAAACGATTCCGTCGGCACACGCTCGGGTATGCCCGACGGCACGCTGCAACGTTCCCACCAGTATGCTGTGACAGACAAGAACGGCAACGTTTACACATCTTTTGAACTCAAGACGCTATCTATAAAGCCAGCCTCGATGCCCAAGGCAATGATATTGCGGAGCGACAAAAACTCAATCAACGAGGCCACGAAGTCGATGAGGGAGATAGTGAAGAACCGCTACGTTTACCAGAAGGCACTCCTCGACGAGGTTATCTATAACATACTCTACACCGCCTCCGACAAGCCTCTGAAAGAGAGGGTCAATTTCAAACTCCTCGACCAGGATTTGAAGACGGAGCTGATGAACAACGGCGTGAATATGCCCTACCATTTCACAGTGCTTACGCAGGACGGCAGGGAACAGTACCGCTGTCCGGAATACACCGACGAGGGCGAGGAATACAGTTATTCACAGGTGCTGTTCCGCAATGACCCGATGAACCGTTCGGGCATAGTGAAGATACACTTCCCCGACATGAACAGCTACATATTCAGCAGCATAAGGTTCATGATACCGTCGATAGTGTTCACGGTTGTTCTGCTCATCACCTTCATCTTCACCATTGTGGTGATATTCAGGCAGAAGCGTTACACCGAAATCAAAAACGACTTCATCAACAACATGACCCACGAGCTGAAGACGCCTATCAGTAGCATCTCCCTTGCCGCGCAGATGCTCAACGACGACAGCGTGACGAAGAGTCCCGTTATGATGAAGCACCTCGGGGGCGTTATCAACGACGAGTCGAAACGCTTGCGCTTCCTTGTGGAGAAGGTGCTGCAAATGTCGATGTTCGACCGCAAAAAGGCGATATTCAAGAAGAAGAAGCTCAACCTCAACGAACTCATCGACGGTGTGGCAAACACCTTCACGTTGAGGGTGGAGCACACCGGCGGACACATCACCACCGAACTCAACGCCAAATATCCCGTGATATACGTGGACGAGATGCACTTCACCAACGTAATCTTCAACCTCCTCGACAACGCGGTGAAATACAAGCATCCCGACAGGAGCGTGGAACTGCTCATCAAGACATGGAACGACGACAGCCACCTGTATTTCTCCGTGAAAGACAACGGCATCGGAATGAAGAAGGAAAACCTGAAAAAGATTTTTGAGAAGTTCTACCGCGTTCACACTGGAAACGTACACGACGTGAAGGGCTTTGGATTGGGACTTGCCTACGTTAAGAAGATTGTGGAACTCCACAAGGGCGAGATACGCGCTGAGAGTGAAAAGGGCAAGGGTACCACCTTCGTGGTGCAGTTGCCTGTGACAAAGGAAAGAGACGAAGAAAACGCATAAACGGAAAATATATTAATAACATAAAACTCAACGATTATGGACGAAAAACTGAAAATCCTGCTTTGCGAGGACGACGAGAATCTGGGAATGTTGCTGAGGGAGTATCTTCAGGCAAAGGGTTACAGCGCAGAACTGTGTCCCGACGGAGAGGCCGGCTACAAGGCTTTCCTCAAGACAAAGTTTGACATCTGTGTGCTCGACGTGATGATGCCAAAGAAAGACGGTTTCTCACTGGCTCAGGACATCCGTCAGGCCAACAAGGAGATACCAATCATCTTTCTCACGGCAAAGACGCTGAAAGAGGACATCCTCGAAGGTTTCAAGATTGGTGCCGACGACTATATCACAAAGCCTTTCTCAATGGAAGAGCTGGTGTTCAGAATTGAGGCTATCCTGCGCCGTGTGCGCGGAAAGAAGAACCGCGAGAACACCACATACCACATCGGACGCTTCACCTTCGACACCCAGAAGCAGTTGCTCACCATCGGCGACAAGCAGACAAAACTCACCACAAAGGAGAACGAGCTGCTCGCCCTTCTGTGCAGCCACGCCAACGAGATATTGCAGCGTGACTTCGCGTTGAAGACGATATGGATTGACGACAACTATTTCAACGCCCGCTCAATGGATGTCTACATCACCAAGCTGCGCAAGCATCTCAAGGACGACGACCAGATTGAGATTATCAATATCCACGGCAAGGGCTACAAGCTCATCACCCCCGACGAGGTTTGATAAACCCCACAGAAACAAACAACATCCCCACTGCGACCAAACGGACATTTGGCAGTCGTGGGGATGCTTTATATATGCAGGGCTGATTTCCGCCTTGCGCCTTCGTCTTATTTTATTCCCTTTTCATTAAGTGCTTTCGTGTATTTCCGGGCGTTGTTCAGGTGCTCCTCGTAAGTCCTCGCGAAATTGTGCGTTCCGCTGAAATCTTCCTTGGCGCACATATAGAGGTAGTCGTGGTGAACATGGTTGAGCACCGCGTCGATGCCGGCAACGGTGGGGATGCGTATCGGTCCGGGCGGCAGTCCGATGTTGCGGTATGTGTTATACGGACTGTTCGTAGAGAGCATGTTGTGGTAAATTCTCTTCAACTCGAACTGTTTGAGGGCGAACTTTATCGTGGGGTCAGCCTGGAGCGGCATCCCTGCCTTCAGCCTGTTGTAATACATCCCGGCAATCATCGGCTTCTCCCCGTCGTTGGCGGTTTCCTCGTCCACTATGCTGGCGAGGGTTATCACCTGTTCCGGCGTGAGCTGCATCGCCTTTGCCCTGTTCATGCGCTCGGCGTTCCAGAACCTCTTGCTCTCGGTATTCATCTTAGCCAAAAACTTGTCCACCGGGGTGTTCCAGTAAATCTCGTAGGTGTTGGGGATGAAGAGACAGTAGACTGTCGTCGTGTCGTAGCCGTATTTCCTGCACACCGAATCGTTGGTCAGTGCGTTGAGCAGTTCGTCGCTGCTGAACATCATCTTGTCCGACACCGCGTCGGCGAGCTTGTCGAGCGTCCTCACCGTGGGTATCGTCAGGTTCACGGGTGTCTGCCTACCCCTCAGCAGTTTGCGGAACACCGTCAGCGCGCCGTTGCCTTTGCTAATCTCGTAGCGTCCCGTGTGGATGTTCTTGTCATACGACATGTGCCTTGCGAGGGTGCGGAAGGCGGTCATCGAATGAGGGTTGGAAATGTCGGAAAGTTTGTTGCACACCGAATCCACCGTGTCGTCGTTGTCGATATACAGATACTGCGTCCCGGGCTTGGCGAGCATGGCGGAAAAGAAATAGTAGTACACCAGGGCGGCAATCGCCACGATGCACAGGCAAGCCGGGTAAATGAATTTCCGCTGAAAGATTCTTTTGTTGTTCATAACATCAGTTACTGAAACAGAGTGAGCGGCTTTTCAACCGGCTCACTCTGTCGCTCCTTGTTTTTATAAGTTGTTTTTTAAATTCTGTCCAACACGATCTTTATCAGGTCGTCGATATGGTTCTTGTATGACGTGTCGGCCTTTTTCGCCACGCGGTTGGCTATCACCATGCAGCAGGTCGTCGCCTTGTGTCCCATGAGTTTTGCCAGTCCTGCAAGGGCGGAACTCTCCATCTCGAAGTTGGTGATTTTCTCTCCGTTGTAGTCAAAGCTCTCAATCTTCTCGTTCTGGTTGGGGTCGGCGAGCGGCACTCTGAGCTGTCTGCCCTGCGGACCGAAGAAACCTCCGCACGCTATCGTCACGCCGCGCACCATGTCGTCCCCGGCGATGCGGTCCACCAGTTCCTCGTCTGCCGCGATTACATACGGTGCCGGGGCGCACATATTGCCCGACCACCCCATGTGGTTGAGGAAAGCCCTCTCCATGGGAAGGTTGCACACGGCGTTTCTTCCTGCGTAGAAATTGAGCAGTCCGTCGAAACCTATTGATTTTTGTGAGCACACGAATGTGCCTGTGGGTGTGAACGGCTGCAGTCCTCCGCACGTGCCTATCCTCACCAGTGTGAGCTGTCGGAACGTGTCGTTCTCCTCCCTTGTCTTGAAATCAATGTTGGCGAGAGCGTCAAGCTCGTTCACCACGATGTCCACGTTGTCGCATCCGATGCCAGTTGATGCCACGGTGATGCGTTTGCCCTTGTATGTTCCGGTGATGGTATGGAACTCGCGGCTTTCGATGTCGCACTCCTTTTCCTCGAAATGCGAAGCCACGAGAGCCACCCTTCCGGGGTCGCCCACGAGGATTACCTTGTCAGCCAACTGTTCCGGTTTCACGTGAAGGTGGAACACGCTGCCGTCTTCGTTTATTATCAGTTCCGATTCTGGAAAATACCTTTTCATGATGTTCAATGTTTTAGTTTAAGATTATAGGCAATGTTGCCGTTGTATTCAGTATGCAAATTTACATAAGATTTTCCGCATTGCGAATTTTCTTCTCTATAATTTTTATCTGCGTCTCCCTTTTCTCGCACGACTTTTCCAATTCCGTTACAGTGTTCGCCAATCGCTTTCTCGCACTGTCGCTTGCCTTGGAGTATTCATGCCGCAGCGCGTCGAGTTTCTCCTTGTCCGTTTTCTGCTGTGCAACCAACGAGTTCCGTTTTCTGTACATTTCCTTTGCCATGGCAGACCGCAGCATTGACTCGTCGGTGCATACCGTTTTGTCGTTTATCACGAGAGCGTCAAACGAGGCTTTCTTTATGGTATTAGCATTGTCTTTCCCCATACCGCCCAGTCTCGCCTTAGCATTGGAAAGTTCCTTTTTGTCATACCAAGTATCTGAAATCCTTGCGATTTGCGCCAACGCTTCAAGCCGTGGGGTGGGGATGTCGGCGGCATCGTCCGTCCACCGCTTTGTGGTAGGCACGAAGGTGTATATGCAGACTTTCCCTGCCGGTTGTCTGCGGTTTGTCACGAGCCAACCGATAGAGTTCATGTCGTCGATGATGCAGCAATAGTCGTCAGCCGTGGAGTTGTATGGCAGTCCGGCGTTTTCAGGCTTGTAGAATGTCATGGAGTCGGTGTTGAGCCTTGTCACGAAGATGTCCCTTCCCCCCACGGATTTCGTCTTGCTCTTTGCCGAGAAATACAGCGTCACGCCGTCGGGCATGAGATACGGATAGTTGATGTCCTCATACTCGTTTCCGAACTCGCTAATGAGCCTCGCCTTCTGCCATTT
>CAVHWJ010000028.1:10328-14880 GCA_963639565.1 uncultured Prevotella sp.
TCACTCATATTTCATCGCCTTTGTCGGCCGGATATGCGACACGAGGAAACTGGGGCCGATGAACACCAGCAGACAGATTATCAGCGTCGCTGCGTTTATGAGCAGTATCGCCGTGAGGTTCATTTCCACCGGCACGTAGTCCACGTAATACACCGACGCGTCGAGCTTCACCAGTTGCGTGTATCTTTGCAGCAGTATGATACCTATTCCTATTATGTCGCCGATAGCGATGCCCTTTGCGGTGAGGAATGTGGCGTACCACATGAAAGTCCTGCGTATGTCCCTGTTCCTGCATCCGAGAGCTTTCAGCGTACCTATCATGCTGGTGCGTTCAAGGATGATGATGAGCAGTCCCGAAACGATTGTCATCCCTGCCACGCACGTCATCAGCGCGAGGATAATACACACGTTGAGGTCGAGCAAATCGAGCCACGAGAATATCTGCGGATACATGTCCTGTATTGTCTCCGACGACATCGTGTTGCCGTATTTGTCCTGCACGCGGTTCACGTTTTTCACAAGGTAACGTGCGGCGTTGTCTATGTCCGCGAAATTGCCCACGTTGATTTCCAATGCCGACACCATGCCCTTCTCCCAACCGTTGAGCTTTGCGGCTGAATAGAGGTCGCAGAAGCACAGAGCCTCGTCGAATTTCGTCATGTTGGTCTGGTAAATGCCGCTCACGGTATATTTCCTCGCCCTTATGTCGCTGCCGTTCACGAAATACGAGAACACCCTGTCGCCGGTCTTCAGTTTCAGTTTGTCGGCTATGTTCCGCGAAATGAGTATTTTGTTGCTGCTCTTGGTGTCGCTGAACCGCGGTATGCTTCCCTCTTTCATGCAGGAGTGGATGAACGTCGTGTCGTAGTCGGCTGCTATGCCCTTGAACGCCACGCCCATGAAATCGCTGTCGGTCTTGAGTATGCCCTGCGACATCACGTATCGCTGAACGTTCGTCAGTCCCGGGGTTTTCTTTATCACCCCGGCCATGCTGTCAGACACGAACACCGGACTCTGGCTTGCCCCGTGGAGCATGTCGAAGTTCGCCACGGTGAGGCTGCTGCCCAGTCCCACCACCTTGTCGCGTATGGTGTGCTTGAAGCCGAACACCACGCACACGCTGACAATCATCACCGCCAGACCGATTGCCACTCCGGCGGTGGCGATGTAGAGGGCGGGTTTGCTCACCTCGTCCTTGCCCGCGCTGCCGGAATAGATGCGTTTTGCTATGAATAGCGGAAAGTTCATCGCCTTAGTCCTCCTCAACTCTTCCCGGGTAAGCCTCAAGGGCTTTCTTCAGCACTATCAACGCCCTTGTCAGGTCTTCCTTGTTCAGCACGTAAGCAATTCTCACCTGGTTGCGTCCCGCTCCGGGCGTGGTGTAGAAACCGCTCGCCGGTGCCATCATCACTGTCTCGTTCTCATAGTTGAACTCCTCCAGACACCAGCGGCAGAATTTCTCGCTGTCGTCCACGGGCAGTTTCGCCACGGTATAGAAAGCTCCCATGGGAATGGGTGAATACACACCGGGGATCCTGTTCAGTCCGTCGATAAGGCACTTTCGCCTTTCCACGTATTCGTCGTACACGTCGCGGTAATATTCCTCCGGCGCGTCGAGCGAAGCCTCCGCCACTATCTGTCCGATTAGCGGCGGCGAGAGGCGTGCCTGACAGAATTTCATCACCGCCTGTCTCACTTCCTTGTTCTTCGTGATGAGCGCGCCGATGCGTATGCCGCACTCGCTGTATCTCTTGCTCACTGAGTCGATGAGCACCACGTTCTGCTCAATCCCTTCGAGGTGACAGGCACTGATGTAAGGCGAACCGGTATAGATGTATTCCCTGTAAACCTCATCGGAGAAGAGGTACAGGTCGTGTTTCTTCACCATGTCCCTTATCTGGTTCATCTCCCTTCTTGTGTAAAGGTAGCCCGTGGGGTTGTTGGGGTTGCAGATGAGTATCGCCCTTGTCCTGTCGTTTATCAGTTCCTCGAATTTCTCCACTTTCGGCAGGGAGAAGCCCTCGTCAATCGTTGTGGCGATGGTCCTGATTTTCGCCCCTGCCGATATTGCGAAAGCCATGTAGTTGGCGTATGCCGGCTCCGGCACGATTATCTCGTCGCCCGGGTTGAGGCACGACATGAAGGCGAACAGCACCGCCTCGCTTCCGCCGCACGTTATGATGATGTCGTCGGGAGTCACGTTGATGTTGTATTTCTTGTAATAGTCCACCAACTTCTTGCGGTAGCTCAGATAACCCTGCGAGGGGGAATATTCGAGGATGGTCCTGTCGATGTTCTTTATCGCGTCGAGTCCCACCTGCGGCGTGGGCAAATCGGGCTGTCCGATGTTCAGATGGTAGACCTTTATCCCTTTATTCTTGGCTGCTGCGGCGAGAGGGGCGAGTTTCCTGATAGGCGACTCCGGCATCTCAATTCCGCGTATTGATATTTGAGGCATTGTATATGAGTGTTTTAGTTTTCTTATTTTTTCTGATTAATCTCCGTTAGACGTTTAGTTGAAGAAATTCCACGACACGCCGAACCTGAGCACCCGTGAGTTGATAGGGTAGTGGGGCGTGAGGAAATAGTCGCCGGCAGACGAGTTCACATGGCTCATCATCACGAAGAAGCGGGCCTGTTTGAGCCTCATGTTCGCGTAGACGTTTATTATCGGGTAGTTGCCCGTCTTCACGTTCCCGTCGCCGTTGTCCTGCACGGTGTACTGTCCTATTGCCGGACTGTAGTCGGGCGCGTAATACCTTGTGAAATATCTCACGTCGCCACCCAAGTCCACGTTGAGCACCTTGGCAATCTTGAACCTCAGGTAGAGGCTGCTGTATATGTTCAGTGCCGGCACGGCGAGGGTGTTGTCGTCGCTCGACTTCTGGTAGGTAATGGAGTTCTCCCAGTTGAGCGGTCCCAGCGTGAAGTCCTGGCTGAGTTGCAGCGTCAGCAAGCTTATCAGCTTTGAGTTCTGCTTCACGCTGACGGTGTTGCCTGTCCTGCCATAGGTGTCCGTTATGGTGTATTTCTGTGCGAAATAGGTGTAGTTGGTGATGTTGTCCACCGCCACGCGCAGCGAGGTGCGCGTCTTTTGCAGCGAGAACAGTCCCTCTACCCTCGTCCGCGTCTCCTTGTCGAGACTGTTGTCCCACCACAGGTGTCTTGAATGGTAGTGGCGGTAGAAGAACGTGGGGTTCAGCAGATAGAAATGCGCCTTTGCGGCGAGCCTCACCGTGTCGCCGAACAGCCTGAAATTCAGGTCCGCGCTTCCGTCCGCCTTTATCTGTCCCGCGTCGCTGCCCGTCAGCCACGCTTCGAGGGTGGCTGAGTAATGGAACGTGCGTCCCTGCGTCTTGTTCAGCTGTCCGCCCACGCTGAGGTTGTGCTCGTTGTAGGTGTTGCGTCCGCCGTTGAGAGCCGGCATCGAGAAATGCCTCCAGTCGGACGTGGCAAAGATTTTCAGTCCGGCTTTCGCCCATTTGTTGAAACCTTCAAGCATGGCGATTGCCAGCGTGTTCTTTATCGAATAGCTTTTCGTCTCGTCGTAGATGGAGTCGCCGCCGAGGATGTTGTCCACGTTGTATTCGTCGGCGTAGAAATTCTCCGTCATGTAGTGCGACTCGTAAATCCTCTTGTAGTTGTCGAATTTCAGCGTGTGGATAAAGCTCGTCACCGGCACGTATTCGTTTTTCATCCACGTGGTGTCGGGAGTGTTCTTGCTTTCCGCCAGAGCGATGCTGTCGGCAGCCGCCTTGCCTGTCACGCTGATGCGTCCGCCTTTGCCGGCTTTCTTCTCTTCCTCTGGTTCGTTCCCTGCCACCTTCGAGCCGTCGGGTCTTCCCGAGAAAGTTTTGGTCTTGCGGTCGTATTCGTTTTCGTCAAAGTCCTTGCCGTCTTTCTTCGCCTGTTTCTTCGCCTTTTCGCGGTTCTTCTCCGCCTCGTTCTCCTTCTGCGATTCTATGGCGAATTTCCTCGCCTTTATCTCGTCGTCGGTTATCCTCACCTTGCGGTTGAAGCCCACGTTGTAGCGGTGGGTGAAGAACAGGTGGAGGTTGTCGTTTAAGTTCCAGTTCTTCTGCATCGCGGTGGGTATGTCGCTTTCGGTGAAGTTGTCCTGAAACTCCTCCGGGTGGGTGATATACTTGTCGTCGGTTATTCCGCCATTTTCTGCCACTTTCTCGTGGTTGGTGGAGAACAGGAGATGCGCGTTGTATCTCTCGCCGATATACGAACCGTACATGGAGTAGTTGAAGTGCGCCGTGCTCTGGTTCTGGTAATATCCCCTGCCGTAGATGTAGTCGAACTTGAAGCCCACGCCGATTTCCTTGCCGATGTTCGTGCCGAAGAGAGCCTTGAAATGGTCCTCGCCGTTTGTCTTGTCGCCACACTCGTTGTAGGTCAGGTTTGTGATAGGCGACAGCGTGTTGGTGAACAGGAACTTGTCCGCCGGCTGGATGAAGAAGTCGTAGGGCTGCGTGAAGATGAACTGGTCTGAAACGGGGCGGTCGATGAATATGCGGTTGATGCGCGGCGCGCCGAGGTTTCCCGT
>CAVHWJ010000028.1:15142-16199 GCA_963639565.1 uncultured Prevotella sp.
CCCGCGGTTATTGATAATAGTCTCTTTAATCTCATTTCACGAGTCGGATAACACATTCACACATCTTGAACGCCATTGCGCCGAGCACGATGATGGTGCCCGCTTCTTCGTTCTTGAAGAAATAAACGAGCATCCCCACTACTGCCCCGATGATGAATATGATATTCAGTATGTTCCTTAACACGAAGAACTTGCCCCTGTCGTTTCCGTTGCGGTGGCGGCGTTCCGGTCGGCGCAGCGTTTCCTGCGTGTACTCTTCCCTGTTGTTGTCTGTATTTTCCATTTGCGAGTCTTGCTGTTATAACTTGGCTCTCACGCCGTCTTCCACGTATTTGAAAATCTCGTCTTTCCTGTCCACCGTCCTGCGGCGGAACCTTGCCCATCCGAGCACGAGCTTTGTCTTTTTCTTGTTCAGGGCGTTCTTGTCGTTTATGCACTCCTCTGCCGGTATCTTGCGGTTCTCCCTGCCGTCGTCGGCATAAAGGTACTTTATTCTCTCCATGCTCAGTGTGAGCTGTCCGTCGGTACAGGTGGCGATGAGGTTGTAATACATCTCCGCCCTGTCGAGCCACAGGAACTTGCTTGTGAACGTGAGCCATTCCCTCGGCGTGGTAACGATGATGTGGTCTTTCTTGTTCACGAGCGACACCGCACTGCCTTGGAGCTGGTTTTCGGATTTCGTGAACGCCTGCATCACTTCGAGTGTAGCGTCGTAAATCTCCTGCGCCGTCTTCCCGGGGAATTTCATTTCCGTGGTCCACACCACCTTGCCGTCTTTCTCCGTCACAGCCCCTTCAAGGTATTTCGCGTCCTTGCTTGCCTCCTTGGCTTTCTTCTCAGCTTTCGTCTCCTTGGTTTCCGTCTCGGTCTTCGCCGTGTTGTCCGTCGGTCTCTCCCACACCTCCTGTGCAAAAGAGGTGGTCACGGCGAACACCAAAGCCGCCGCTGCTGTATATCTTTTTATCAGGTTGTTCATTTATTTCCGTTTTTTATAAGTCATTTGTCTGCAAAGTTACTCAAACAAAACAATATGCAGGGGTGTTTCCCTCTTTTTTTT
>CAVHWJ010000029.1:0-2955 GCA_963639565.1 uncultured Prevotella sp.
CCCACCGCCACGTCGTAGCCCTCGTCGTGACAGGCGGCGTAGAGGCGCGGCAAGTCCTTGGGGTCGTGGCTGAAGTCGGCGTCCATTTCGAAGATATACTCGTAGTCGCGTTGCAACGCCCATTTGAAGCCCGTGATGTACGCCGTGCCGAGACCCAGTTTGCCGCTGCGCTCTATCAGGTGCAGCCGGTCCTTGAACTCGCCGCCCATAAGCCGTTTCACGGTGGCGGCGGTGCCGTCTGGCGACCCGTCGTCGATAATCAGGATGTCGAAAGGCTTGTCGAGCGCGAATACCGCGCGTATGATTTTCTCGATGTTCTCTATTTCGTTGTACGTAGGGATAATTACGATGCTGTCACTCATATTCTTTGTCCGTTTCGTGTATTTTCAGCGCAAAGTTAGCAATAAAAATGTAAGTGGCGCAAAAAGAATGACAAAATGCAAGGCTTCCTACGTTTTTTTTGATTAACTTCGCAGCCTGTTACGTGCAATTCCTTGAATTGCCGGCTTATGGTAAAAAGATGGAAATAAAGTCGATAGTCGGCTTGTACGCCTCGTCACCGCAGGTGGAGGCTCTGCTGAAAGTAATTGATGACGAGAATGTTAAGACAATATCGCTGAGGGGACTTCATGCCTCGGCGATACCTGTCGTGTTTGCCTCCATGGCTGAAAGGCTTCCGCGCGTCTGCCTCATCGTGATGAACGACAACGAGGAGGCGGGATATTTCTACCACGACCTAACGCAGTTGATCGGCACCGACAACGTGCTTTTCTTCCCCTCGTCATACCGCCGTCAGGTGAAATACGGCCAGCGCGACGCCGCCAACGACATCCTGCGCACCGAGGTGCTCGGCAGGGTGAAGGACATGGCGGAGGGCGCGGTGGGCGACAAACCGCAGTCCGCTCTTTTCATAGTGGCGTGTCCCGAGGCGTTGTCGGAACTCGTCGTCTCCAACAAGCACCTCGACGACCGCACGATAACGATGCGTGTGGGCGAGGAGAAGGACATCGTGGAGGTGGGGAAGAAGATGCGCGAGTTCGGCTTCAAGGAGGTGGACTACGTGTATGAACCGGGGCAGTTCGCCGTGCGCGGCAGTATTCTCGACGTGTATTCATTCAGTAACGAGAACCCCTACCGCATAGATTTCTTCGGCGACGAGATAGACACAATACGCACCTTTGAGGTGCAGTCGCAGCTCTCCAAGGCTAAGGTGGACAAGATGGACATCGTGCCGGAGCTTGCCGGGCTTGTTTCCGAAAAGGTTTCCTTCCTCGAGTTCCTGCCCAAAGACACCCTTGTGGCGGCGAAGGACATCACCTTCGTGCATGACGTGATAGAAAACACCTACCGCGAGGGCTTCTCCCAACAGGCCATGACCGAACGGCTCGAAGGGGCTACCGAGGTGGAGCAGCGCGAGATAATGCAGCAGATGAAGGTGGAAAGCAACCTCATCCCGGGCAGCGTCTTCGCCGAAGGCGTGGCAGGGTTCAAGCGCATCGAGTTCGGGGCTTCGCCCACCGGCGCGCCACAGGCTACCGTCACTTTCGACACCGCCCCTCAGCCGCTTTTCCACAAGAACTTTGACCTCCTGCTGCGCACGCTCGAAGACTACACGCTGAAAGGGTATAAGTTGTATATCCTTGCCGACAGCCAGAAGCAGAACCAGCGTCTGCGCGACATCTTCGACGAGATGGCGCAACACAAGAAGATGCCCGACGGCACGGAGGTTTCTGCCGAACCTGTGGCCTTTGAGCCGGTGGAGAAGACGCTCCACGGTGGCTTTGCCGACAACACCTTGCGCATCTGCGTGTTCACCGACCACCAGATATTCGACCGTTTCCATAAATACAGTCTGCGTTCCGACGCGGCGCGCGGCGGAAAGATGGCTCTCACGATGAAGGAGCTGCAGGAAATGCACCCCGGCGACTATATCGTGCATGTGGATTTCGGCATCGGCAAGTTCGCCGGACTGGTGCGCGTCCCCTCGGGCGACTCCTATCAGGAGATGATACGCATAGTGTATCAGAACAACGACAAGGTGGACGTGAGCATCCATTCCCTCTACAAGATTTCAAAATACAAGCGGCGCGACAGCGAGACACCGCCGCGCCTGAGCGCAATTGGCACGGGGGCGTGGGAGAGGCTCAAGGAGAAGACGAAGAAGAAAATCAAGGACATCGCCCGCGACCTGATAAAGCTCTACGCCACGCGGCGGCACGAAAAGGGGTTCCGATACAGTGCCGACTCCTATATGCAGCACGAACTGGAGGCGAGCTTCCTCTATGAGGACACGCCCGACCAGCTGAAAGCCACCAACGACGTGAAGGCCGACATGGAGAGCGACCGCCCCATGGACCGCCTCGTGTGCGGCGACGTGGGCTTCGGAAAGACGGAGGTGGCGATACGAGCCGCCTTCAAGGCCGCCTGTGATTCCAAACAGGTGGCGGTCATGGTGCCCACCACGGTGCTTGCCTACCAGCATTACCAGACTTTCGCGAGCCGTCTGAAGGATATGCCCGTGAGGGTGGACTACCTGTCGAGGGCGCGGTCGGCGAAGCAGACGAAACAGGTTCTCGCCGACTTGGAATCGGGCAAGACAGACATCATCATCGGTACGCACAAGCTGATAGGGAAGTCGGTGAAGTTCCACGACCTCGGTCTGCTGATTATCGACGAGGAACAGAAATTCGGCGTTTCCACAAAGGAGAAACTGCGAAAGATGAAGACCAATGTGGACACCCTCACGATGTCCGCCACCCCGATACCGCGCACCCTGCAGTTCTCGCTGATGGGGGCGCGCGACATGAGCGTGATACAGACACCGCCGCCAAACCGCTACCCCGTTTGCACTGAGGTTCACACCTTCGACGCGGAGGTGATAAAAGACGCGATAAACTTTGAGATGAGCCGCAACGGACAGGTGTTCTTCGTGAACGACCGCATAAGCAACCTGCC
>CAVHWJ010000029.1:3250-5102 GCA_963639565.1 uncultured Prevotella sp.
CTCTCGCAGGACGCGCGCCGCCGCCTTGAGGCTCTGGAGACGTTCTCCGAACTGGGCTGCGGCTTCAACCTCTCCATGCAGGACCTCGATATGCGCGGCGCGGGAAACCTCCTCGGCGCGGAGCAGAGCGGGTTTATGGAAGACCTCGGCTTTGAGACTTATCAGAAAATCCTAACCCAAGCCGTGACGGAACTCAAGAACGACGAGTTCAGCGAAATGTACAGTGAGGAGATAGAGCAGGGCGCGAAACTCACCGGCGACGAGTTCGTGGACGACTGCGGCGTGGAGAGCGACCTCGAGATGTTCTTCCCCGACCAGTACGTGCCGAGCAGCAGCGAGAGGATGCTCCTCTACCGCGAACTCGACAACATACGCAACGACGACGACCTTGAACGCTACAAGGCGAACCTCGTGGACCGCTTCGGCGAGATACCGCGCGAGGGTCTCGAACTGCTCCAGGTCGTGCCGCTCCGCAGGATTGGCAAACACTTGGGCTTTGAGAAGATAACGCTGAAGAACGGGGCGATGCAGATGCAGTTCGTGTCGAACCCTATGAGCGCGTTCTACAAGAGCGAGACTTTCGAGAAAGCCCTCGACTACATAGGCCGCAATCCGCGCCGCTGCAACATCAAGGAGAGCCGCGGCAAACGCTACATGAGCGTGGCAGACGTGCATAGCGTGGAGGCCGCCGCCGGGATATTGAGGGAGATTGACAAAGAATATTCACTTGACCAATAATTATGCTGATACTTACAACATTAATTGTCTATTTCTGTGTGCTCATGCTTATGGGCAGGATAACGAGCCGCAGGTCCAACAACGACATTTTCTACCGCGGTGAGCGCAAGTCGCCGTGGTATCTGCTCGCCTTCGGACTTGTCGGCACGTCGATTTCGGGCATCACGTTCATTTCCGTTCCGGGAATGGTGATGAACCAGGACATGACTTATATCCAGACGTGCATCGGGTTCATCTTCGGCTATTTCGTGGTGGCTTTCGTGCTGCTGCCCGTTTACTACAAGCTGAACCTCACCACGATTTACTCTTTCCTGAAGATACGTCTCGGGCGGAGGTCATACAAGACAGGCGCACTGTTCTTCCTGCTCTCCGAAATGACCGGCACCGCGCTCCGCTTCTATATCGTGTGCAGTGTGTTGCAGAGGTTCGTCTTCGGACAGTTCGGCCTCTCGTTCACCGCCACCGCCCTCATCCTCGTGATGCTGATATGGCTCTACACGCGCAACGGAGGCATAAAGACCATAGTATGGACCGACACCTTCCAGACGCTCTGCATGATGGTTGCCCTTGTGATGATAATCTTTCAGGCAATAGGAAAACTCGACATGACGGTGGGCGAGGCAATCTCTGCGGTGGCCGCCAATCCCCATAGCCGAATCTTCGTGTTCGACGATTTCGTTTCCACGCAAAACTTCTTCAAGCAGTTTCTCAGCGGAATATTCATCGTGGTGGTGATGACGGGTCTCGACCAGCACATGATGCAGAAGAACCTCACTTGCAAGTCGTTGTGCGACGCGCAGAAAGACCTCTGCGTGGGCGGTTTCTTCTTCTTGCCCGTCAATCTGCTCTTCCTCTCCCTCGGCGTGCTCTTCCTGTTGCTTGCCAACAAGGAGGGGATGGCGTTGCCGGCGGACAGCGACGAACTTATGCCGATGTTCACGGCATCGGGATGGATGGGGACGCTCGTGCTGGTGCTCTTCTCCATAGGCATCGTGGCGGCGTCGTTCAGTGGCACAGATTCCGCCCTCACCGCCGTGACCACCAGTTTCTGCGTGGACATCAAGGAGCGTCCCGACGACGAGACGCTGCGCCGCCGGGTGCATTTCGGCATCTG
>CAVHWJ010000029.1:5364-7872 GCA_963639565.1 uncultured Prevotella sp.
CTGTTGGTGTTCCTCGGTCTTTTCCTAACGAGGAAAGGCGGCGTGAATACGGTTGAGGCTGTCTCTTGATTTAGGAAAACATCAAGAAATCTTTATTCAGAAAAACAAGAATGATTATGAAAAGAATATATCTCGCCGCATTGCTGGCGGCAGCTGTCTGCGGTGCGTCAGCACAGGAGAAAAAGCAGCAGACACCTTGGTTCAGCAACATAAAGCTGTCGGGCTACGGTCTTGTGGAATATCAGGCTTCGGGGCAGGAGGGGAGCAAGTCGAACACCTTTGACCTGCGCCTCGCGAGGTTGGCTCTCGACGGACGGCTTAAAGGCGATTTCTACTGGAAAGTGCAGATGCAGATCAACGGCAACACGTCCACCAAAGGCTCTTCGCCGAGGCTCGTGGATCTGTTCGCCGAATGGCAGAAATACCCGTTCCTTAGAATAAAGGCGGGACAGTTCAAACTCCCCTTCACCTTTGAGAACCCCCTGCATCCCGTGACGCAGGGCTTTATGAGTTACAGTCAGAACGTGAGCTACCTGTCGGGCTTCTCCGACCGCAGCGGACAGCACTCCAGCAACGGCCGCGACATCGGCGTGCAGATACAGGGCGACCTGTTGAAGACCGCCGGCGGCAGGGCGTTGCTGCATTATCAGGCGGGAGTGTTCAACGGACAGGGCATCAACGTGAAGGACGTGGACCAGCGGAAGACCGTCGCCGGCGGCGTGTGGGTGATGCCGGTGGAGGGACTGCGCATCGGCGTTTTCGGACTTGAGGGTTCATACGCCCGCAAGTGGAGCTACACCGGCGAGGACAACGCGAAGCACACCGAGACGCGGAGCTTGCCGCAGCACCGCTACGCCATAAGCGGCGAGTATGTCAGCAAGAGTGACTGGACTTTCCGTTCGGAATACATCCACAGCACGGGCTACGGCTTCAAGACATCCGACAACGAGAAAGACGCCGACCTTACGCTCAACGGCTACGGCAACAAGGCCGACGGACTTTACGCCCTCGTCATCGCCCCGGTGGTGAAGAACAAGGCGCACGTGAAGGCGCGCTACAATATGTACCGCCGCAGCGGCGAGTGGGACACGATGAAGTCGATGTATGAAATCGGCGCTGACTACAAGTTCTCAAAGAACGTTGGAGTCACCGCCGAATATGTGTTTGTTAATGACCGCACGCTGAACCGCCAGAACTACAACATGGCCGACGTGCAGCTGCAAATCATGTTCTGAGCCTTTACGGCAAAGTCTATTTCTCGAATATCTTGTCCTGCGCCGTTATCTGCGTGGGAACGCCGGCCTTGCCGCCAAGGTGGCAGTTGGAAAAGCTCACGCCCTCGGTATTGTCCATGCTGAGGGCGTTTTTCACTTCGCCAATCTCCACGCCGCTGAACGACACTCCGCTCACGGGCTTCGCCGCCGTGCCTTGCAGCACGATGCTGGCCTCGCGCGCCTTGTTGCAGCTCAGGTTCTCCACGCAGATGTTGCGTATGGTGGAGAAATGGTTGTCGTCGAGTCCCTCGCCGGCATACATGCTCGTCACGTAGAACAGGTCTTCCACCTCGCCGAACTTGCAGTCCTTCACGTAGAGGTTCTCCACGAACCCTCCGCGGTTGGGGTTGGTCTTCACGAAGATGCCGCGCTTGCAGTAGCCGGCGTAGGTGCAGTCCTCCACGAACACGTTTCTCACCCCTGCCGACATCTCGCTGCCTATCACCACGGCGTGCAGACCCTTGAAGCGGCAGCGGCGAATCACGATGTTCTCCGACGGCGAACCGAAGTTCCACCCGTCGTTGTCCCTGCCGCTCTTTATCGCCACGTTGTCGTCGCCGTTGTTGAAGTCGATGTCCTCGATGAGTATGTCGCTTGAACATTCCGGGTCGATGCCGTCGTTGTTCACCAGTTTCGCGTCGTATCTCAGTCCGCGGCAGATGATGTTCTGGCTTTTCAGCAGATGCACGCACCAAAAGGGTGAGTTGGTGATGAACACGCCCTCCACCGTCACGTTGCTGCATCCGAAAAACTGTATCAGCTGCGGCCGCAGGTTGTATGCCGCCCCGAAGTTGCGTTTCTCAATGGGCGTGTTGTCGTGGTTCATCTGCCTCGACAGGTCGCGCGCCGCCCTCTGGTCCTTGCGCCATGTGGCGAACGTGGTCTGCGCGTTGCCGTCGATAGTCCCCTTTCCGATAATCGCCACGTCGTGCAGACCGTAGCCGTAGATGAACGGCGAATAGTTCTGGAGGAACGTCCCCTCCCAGCTCGTCTTCACCATGGGCAGATAGTATTCCGGTTCGGGGGCGAATTTCAGCGTGGCCCCCTCCTGCAAGTCGATGCACGTGTTGCTCTCGAAGTGTATAGGACCCTTGATGTAATACGTCCCTGCCGGCACCACGATGCGCAGTCCGCCGTTTTTCTTCGACTGCGCCATGGCTTTCCTGAACGCCGGCAGACAGTCCTTTTTGCCGTCGCCCTTCGCCCCGAATTTCAGTATGCTCTTTGTCGCGGT
>CAVHWJ010000029.1:8112-12344 GCA_963639565.1 uncultured Prevotella sp.
CCCGTAGGCACGATGAATGTCACGTTGTCGAACACCAGTCCGCGGCTGTTGTCAATCTTCACCGCATTGTCGGTGGCCTGTATCGTCATGTTGCGCAGTGTCAGTCCGCCCACGTCGTTGAGGTCTTTGAAAATGCGGTTGGTGCGCACCGCGCCGTTCTCCACCACGATGCCAGTGGTTGGTATTTCGGGGATTGTGTTCATGCCCATCATGCGGTTGGCCGACTCAATCACGAAGTTGCTTATGCGAATGTCCTTCACCGTTGGCGTTAGCTTCGTCACGGCGAGCGGCGGATTGCGCTGCGCCAGTTCGCCCATGTAGGTCTTGCTGCCGAGCAAGTCCCATGTGAACGCCTCGTTCACGTCGATGAGCCTCACGTTGTCGTATGTGATGTCCCATATTCCTCCGCCGCGGTTGCGCCGTGTCTTGAAGCGGAAGCCCGTGCGCGTGCCGTTGAACACGCACCGCGTGAGATACACGTCCTTTATCCCTGCCGCCGTCTCGCTGCCGCACGTTATGCCGCCGTGGCCCTTCTCCGCCAGACAGTGGCGTATCACCACTTTCTCCGTTGGCTTGCCCACGCGCATGCCGTCCTCAGCCCTTCCGCTTTTCAGCGTGAAGCAGTCGTCGCCGCAGTTCAGCGTGGAATATTCTATCAGCACGTTCCTGCACGACGATATGTCGATGCCGTCGCCGCTCGGCACGCCCACGGAGTTCACCGTAACGCCGCGTATTATCACGTTCTCGCAGTATATGGGGTTGATGTTCCACAAAACGCTGCGCTCAAACGTCACCCCCTCTACGAGCACGTTGCGGCAGTTTATCGGGGCGAACGACTTGGGGCGGTAGAATGTCCTGCCGTCGTGTCCGTCGCAGACGCGCTGCTTAACCGGCAAACGGTAGTCGATGTCCTTCTCCACCACGCTGTTGCCGTTCCTCAGCCGCCGCATCTCCACGTCCATTGGCGGACCCGTTACTTTCCCCTTGCCGGTCAGGGCGATATTCTTCGCTCCGTCGGCATAGATGAACGCCCCCGCGCCCATCACCTCGATGCCCTCGTGGCGTGTGAACACCGCCGGCTGGTAGTCCTCTATGTCGGCAGAGAACTCCAGTGTGCAGCCCTCTTCAAGGTGCAAATCGATGCCGCTTTTCAGCGTCACCCTGCCCGTGAGCCAGTGTCCGGAGGGGACAACCACGTGTCCGCCGCCCCTCTTCGACAATTCCTCTATCTTCCTGTTCAGTGCCCAGGTTATCTTTCCGTCTGCGTCGATGTCGCCTGGGGTTATGCTGACTGAAACGTCCTTGAACGCCGGACGCTTCAGGTCTTTCATCTTGAACGGCAGTTTGCCGAGCGGCGCGATATAGTCGGGCATCGCCTTCGCGCCCACCTCGCCGAGTTCCACTATGGGACTGTTCTCCACGAGGGCGTTAATGTCGCTTGCCTTATGGCAGTCGGCTGTGCAAACTTTGCCGCAGCCGCCGTTGTCCGCCGCGTAGCCGTTTGCCGGCAGTGTGGCGGCAGTGGCGATTGCCGCCGCGATGAGTGTCGTAGTGTGTCTTTTCATTTCTCTGTGCTTTGTCTTTATTGGGGGAGATAAACGAAACCGCCCATATATCAGACGGATAGCCGCGGGATTTGTAACGGCTTTGAAATTAATTTACCCTCGTGTACAATAAAATATGTTATTTCTTGTTATAGATGTAACGCTGGGGCAATAGCGGCTGTCACGCGGCGTCTTTGCCTTGGCCTGTTTGTGCGGCGGCGGATTATTGAGACCGCCCTTTTTATTAGGACTACAACATGGAAATCGTAAATATACTACTTATAGGAACGTTTGTCATCAGCATGCTCTCCGGCGTGTGCTTCATCCCGGCGATACTCAACTTTTGCAGGAAGAACAAACTCTACGACGTGCCGGACGAGCGCAAGGTACACCACGAAGCGGTGCCGCGCCTTGGCGGCATATCCTTCCTGCCCAGCATGCTTTTCGCCGCGGTGATAATGCTCCTCACCTTCGAGAGCATTTCGGGCGAGCGCAAGATAACGATGAACCTGTGGACGGCGAGCTTGGTGATAAGTCTGTCGATTATATACATTATAGGTATAATAGACGATGTGGTGGGACTGCCGGCCAAGACGAAATTCATCTTCCAGATTGTGGCGGCCAGTCTTCTGCCCATGTCGGGACTTTATATCAACAACCTCTACGGCTTCTGCGGCATCTACGGGGTGCCGTTCTGGGTGGGATTGCCCCTCACGGTGCTCTGCGTGGCGTTCGTGGACAATGCCATGAACCTCATCGACGGCATCGACGGTCTCTCCTCAGGACTTGCCTTCATCGCCCTCGGCGGTTTCCTCTATGGGTTTTACAGTATCGAGGCGTATGTGTATTGCTTGATAATCAGCGGACTAATGGGCGTTCTCTTCGCCTATATGTATTATAACATCTTCGGCAATGTGGCGAAGGGAACAAAGATTTTCATGGGCGATTCGGGCAGTCTCACGCTCGGTTTCATGCTGAGTTTCCTGATGATAAAGTTCTCGATGGAGCGTCCCGACCTTATCCCCCTTGGCAAGTTCTCGCTCAATGTATTCGGCGTGGCGTTGCCCTACGAGAAAGTGTGCCTTGCCTTTGCCTACACGCTGCTCATCGTCCCCACGTTCGACGTGTTCCGTGTAATTTTCGTGAGGATATACCACCACTCCCCGATTTTCAATCCCGACAAGCGGCATATCCACCATAAACTCCTCGCCATGGGAATGACGCAGCATCAGGCTCTCGTGTCGATACTCTGCGCACAGCTGATGTTCATGGCGGTGAACGGACTGCTCATGCCCCGCGTGAACATCACCCTCATCGTGGGCATCGACATCATCATTTTCGTCGCCCTCAACGTGGTGATCACTTGGATAACCAAGCTCCGCAACCGCAAAGCATAACCATTCAGCAATAGCGTATAGCTGAATTAATGAAAATTCATGGTTAATTCACGAAAATTTATGTTCAAAAGAAACGAATATTTTTTGAACACGAATGTTCATAAATTAACCATGAATTATTCATAAATTTATTTTGTCAAGACTAATCTTGACTTTCATCTTAGAATTTCTTGAAACTAAGTATCAGCGTTTTCGACTGCAACTGCATCTTGCTGCCGCTGACGGCGTTCACCTGAAACTCCTCTTCAATGTTGTTGATGCCAAAAGGCTTCAGCAGGGTGGGGGTGTCGAGCGGTTCGTCGCCGTTGTCGCGGTCGTAGGCGTAGGGCGAACTGAGCGTCAGTGTGCCGTCGCCCTTTTTGTAGCGCATCAGAATGGTGCGCGCCGCGCCGCTCTTGTCTTCCGCCTGCATCAACTTGAACTGGAACGACCAGTAAATCCTCTCGTTCGACAAGTCGAGCGCGCCGCCCGTGGCTATGGTGTCCACTTGGGTGAGGTGCCACATACCGTCGAACTTTCCGCCCGACGACGTTTCAAGGGTACACGACCCGAGGGATAGGGCGGCGAGAGCCACAGCCGCTGCCGCAATGTATCTTGTTGCTTTCATCTTTTTCTTTGTCTTGTTTTATAACCGCTTGCCGTTGTTACGCTTCTTCTTCATCACGCCGGTCTTCGCCACGGTGATCTGGAAGCCCTGGTTGTTGCCGAGTATCGCCCCGAAGTCCATGGCATACGACCCACGCACGCTCCAGCCCCTCATGCGGCGGTTGCTGAACTTGTATTCCCCCTCCACGAGGAAGCTCACGTTGTGGTGCTCCTTGGTGTAGGGGTCGGCGTATGTGCCGAGTCCCTCCTGATAGGTGGCGAGCACGCGGTAGGCGAAATTGTCCGTCGGACTGCCGTCAAACCCCAAGTGGAACGCCATGAAGCGGTTGTTCTCCACCTGTATCGTGCCGTCGGTGTTGTATATCGGCGAGCGGTACAAGGGGTTGCCCATCACCTGTCCCCAGTGTTGCCACCCGGGATAGATGTTGTGGTTGTAGTAGTTGTCCTGTCCGCCGATGTGGTCGGGTATCGTCGCGGTGTGGTCGTGGTAGATAGGGCCGCTCTGGTATTTCGTGTAGAGGTATTCTATGGTGATGTCTCTCAGCCACGTGCCGTATTTCAGACTCAGGTCGAAGCCCAGCATCCAGTCCTTGAAGTCATACACCACGTACTTGCTTTTCTTCTTCTCCTGCCATTCGTCGCCGCTGCCGTAGCCGTTGTAGTCCACTTGGAACATCGCCGAGTG
>CAVHWJ010000029.1:12582-16137 GCA_963639565.1 uncultured Prevotella sp.
GCCATTTCAAGCCCCAACTCCAGCGACAGCGGAAACATAAAAGGGTCTTTGCCGATGCGCAGGAAGCCGGCCTTTGAATGGTATAGCACGTGGTCGGTGTAGCGCGCCTTGCGGTCGGTCATGTCGTGCTGCCACGAGTCGTCGGTCATCATGCCGTAGGCGATGTGTCCCCTCAGCTGCAGCCACCCCTTGGTGAGCGGCACCGTCCAGTAGTCCTCCAGCGCGAGCCTCACCTGCGGCACGGGCCTTGCGTTGATGCCCAGCGTCTGGCTGCCGCTGCTCAGTCGGTTGTTCTTCAGGTTCATGGCGCGCTCCTTGCTGCCCACCGACAGTGTGCCGTGGAGCCAACGCCCCTCAACGTAGGCTTGCTGGATTACGAACTTGCTCGTGTAGTTCACCGGCACCGCCACGTCCGCCCCGAAGCTCCAGTCGAGCTTCTTGTCCTGTGTCTTGTCCTCGTAGCCGCTCATCTCCCTGAACGCGGCGGCGCGCAGGTAGCCGTTGCCCTCTTTCAGCGAACTGAGTCCGTATTTGTTGGCGTTGAGCCACAGCGGTGTCTTGTTGTGGGATGCGGAAGCCTGTGCCTCCACCTTATATAATATGTCGCCCGCGGAGCCGCCGTCCTGCGCCGCCCCGGCGTTTTCCTGTGCCGGCAGGGCGCAAGGCAGGGAGAGCAGTATGCCGGCTATTGTGGATTTCTTCATGTGTAGCAATGTGGTTTAGCCCTGCGAAGTTATGAATTTTTGTTTGATAATACAAGAAATAGGGAAATTCCCTCCCGATTTAGGGAAAAACCTTTCTTCCTGTGGCTTTTTCTTCGTTCCTTTGCACCAGAAACATTAATCCACAGTAAAAACGGCAAGATTATGAAACGGTTTATATTATCAATGGCAATGTTGGTCGCCGTGGTTCTCTCGGCATCGGCCATGAGCTACGAGCAGGCGCGCGACAGGGCGCTGTTCCTCACCGACAAGATGGCGTATGAGCTGAACCTCAGCGACGACCAGTATGAGGCTGCCTATGAGGTGAACCTCGACTACCTGATGAGCATCAACACCTACGACGACCTCTACGGCACATACTGGACGCAGCGCAATCTCGACTTAGGGTATATCCTCCTCGACTGGCAGTATAACGCGTTCTGCACGGCGGCGTATTTCTACCGTCCGCTGGTATGGACCGACGGCGTGTGGCGTTTCTCCATATACGCCCGCTACCCGGAGCGCACATATTTCTATTTCGGCCGCCCCGGCTTCTACGCCACCTACCGCGGCGGACACAGCTGGCACATGAACGGCGGACGCAGCTGGTATCACGGCCGTTCCTTCGGCCCCGGCCCGGGAGCTACGCGCCTCGGCATGAAAGACCGCTTTGACCGCGGCGACTTCAACGGAACGAGAAACCACGGCCGTCCCGACGGCAACGGCTACCGCGGCGGACGCAACGACAACGGCTCGCGCGGCGGCTACAATGGCGGTTCGGGCAGACGAAACGGCAATTACGGCCGCTATTCCGGCGGCAACGGCTATTCGGGCAATAACAACCGTCCGGGCAACAACGGCGGCTATTCCGGCGGCAACAACAACCGTCCGGGCAACAACAACGGTTCCACTACCACTCCGCAGCGCGTGGACAGGACTCAGTTCAACCAGGCCCACCGCAGCGACTTGAGTCAGATGCAGCAAGTGCAGCGCAGGGCAGAACGCCTGAGCGCGGAGCCTCGCCAGAGCAGCACGCGCACCACGGTGACGCGCAACACCCAGCCGTCATCTTCCTCCTCTTCGGAGCGCACCACGGTGTCTCGTCCGTCGTCCACGTTCTCGCCAACACGCGGCAACTCCACGTTCAGCGGTTCGCAGCCCGTGCGCAGCGGTTCCAGCTTCAGCGGTGCTTCCATGAACCGCGGCAGCGGAGCAAGTTTCAGCAGTGGTTCGTCAAGCCGTGGCGGCTTCAGCGGCGGTTCGTCAAACGGCGGCGGTTTCAGCGGCGGCCGTTCCGGTGGCGGCGGTCATTTCGGCGGCAGGAGATAATATTCGCGCTTTCTCCGTCATATCACATAGCGGTAATGTAAAACAATCATAAAGTCCGCACTGGCGATGATGCCGGTGCGGACTTTTCCGATTTAATACAATAGACCGAAACTCCATAACGGCAGGATGTCGCCGTTGGCATATTCTATGTCGTCCCTCACGATGTATGAGTTCGGCACGTCCTTCACCTGTCTGTGGCTTTTCTTCGCGCCGCCTATCTCAAAGGTGTATTTGCCGATGGAGAAATCGGAGACTTTTGATGATGTTACATCTTGGTTGAGGCGTGTCTGGTTGTAGAAGAACGTCTCCCTCACGTTGCCGATGTTGGCGTTTTCGCCCGAGAGGGCGTAGATGATGTTGGGGTTGTCCAAGTACACCTTCTCCGTCTTGCCCAAGCCCCTCATCCCTCCTGTCTCGTCGCGCAGCTGACCTATCATGCCGGCTTTTTCCATATATAATAAATAGGTTGGGATGTCGTTGCGGCTCACCTTTATTTCGTTCGCCAGTCCTGTGGCTTCCGGCTTGTAAGGCACGTTTCCGGCTATCACGTTCAGCATGCGGCGCAGCTTCTTGCTCGTTGCCGGCGACATGTTGGCATACTGCGGTATGTCCACCTCCATCGTCAGGCGCACCACCTGTTGCAGACGCTGCTGGAAATACCCTTCCTTTGAAAAGGGGTAATACCCTTCGCGCAGATACTGCATGAAGTATGGTATCGGGTGTGGCAGACCTTCTATTTCCACCCGACCGTTGAGTATTTCCTCCAATGTCCTCACCGGTGTGCGTATGCCGTGGAACATCTCCAGGTATTCCCTGAACGACAGTCCCTGAATGTCAAACAGCAATGCCCTGCGGCTCAGGTCAGCCTCGCCGTCAAGGATGTCGAGCACCGACGACCCCGTGAAGAACGTGTGCAGCTCCGGGTGTGTGTCGTAAATCTGTTTCAGTTCCTTCGACCATCCGTCGTATTTATGCACCTCGTCGATATACAGCCGTTCGCCCCCTTCCCTCACGAACTGGTCGGCGGTGTCCGTCAGCGTGTGGGTGGTGAAATAACTGTGGTCCGCCGAAACATAAAGGCTCTTGCCCGGCGTCTCTCCGTCTGTTTCCTTTATGTGTTGCAACACGAGGGTTGATTTCCCCACGCCTCTCGGTCCCATCAGTCCTACGAGCCTTGCCTCCCACGGCAGCTTGTCAAACATATACCGTTTGAAATCGAGTGACACGAGCGACAGCTGCTCTTTCATATAGCTTACAAGTGATATGTCCATACCTTTTTCCTCTGTGTTATGCACCCTGCAAGGTGCAAGATTATGCCGTATTTGCACCTTCCAAGGTGCAGATTAGTGCCGAATATGCACTTTTCAAGGTGCAAATATAAACTTTTCGGCTGACTTTTAATAAGAAGCAAGGCTTTTTTTGTGCTCTGCCACGGCTCTTTCATTTAAAGGGCTTCCATAACTCGCCAAAGCTATCGGAAAAGTTAAGTTCATAACTTTTGAACTTATATTCAAAGCTTTTGAAC
>CAVHWJ010000030.1:0-13933 GCA_963639565.1 uncultured Prevotella sp.
TTATAATACAAAAACATTATGAAGAAGAAATTTATCTGTACCGTTTGCGGTTACGTGTATGAGGGTGACGCGGCTCCCGAGCAGTGTCCGGTTTGCAAGGCTCCGGCTTCTAAGTTCAAGGAAATGACCGACAGCGACGACGAGGAGTTCGCCACTGTTCACGAGCTTGGCGCAGCCCGCAAGGAGGATGCCGACGCTGAGATGATCAAGGACCTTGAGACGCATTTCAACGGCGAGTGCGGCGAGGTGGGTATGTATCTCGCAATGAGCCGTCAGGCTGACCGTGAGGGTTATCCCGAAATCGCCGAGGCTTTCAAGCGTTACGCCTTTGAGGAGGCAGAGCACGCTTCTAAGTTCGCCGAACTCCTTGGCGACGTGCTGAAGGACACCAAGAGCAACCTTGAAGCCCGTATCGCAGCGGAGCGCGGTGCCTGCGAGGACAAGTTCCGTATCGCCCGCAACGCCAAGGCTGCCGGAATGGACGCCACCCACGACACCGTTCACGAAATGGCAAAGGATGAGGCCCGCCACTGCGCCGGCTTCATGGGTCTTTACAAGAGGTATTTCAAATAAGGAAATCCCCCTGAAAGGCTAAGGGCGGCAGATTAAACTACCGTCCGCAGGAAAACAATAACGGCAAAGCCGCTGACCGCTTGGGTCTTGTGGCTTTGCCGTTTTTCTTTGTGCAACTGACGGTTGCCTGGTCAATGACTGTTACTTGTCAATGCCAGTTATTCGTCAATCTGCTTGAAGTTCATGCCGTTGCCGTAGTTCTTGTTGAGTTCCTTCTCCAGTGCGTCCTTGTCGAACACGCTCTGCACGGTGCCGCTCTGAGTCAGGTCGATGCCCATGAACTGCAGTCCGTTGCCGTCGCTCTCCACGAGGTTCACCGTCGTGGGGTTCTTTTTCAGTTTGGGGAACACGAGGGTGACGAAACGCTGTGCGTCGAACTCCATCTTGTCGCTGTCGGTGAGTCCCTTGATGAACTTCAGCTTGTAGGTCTTGTTGTTCGCCGGGTCGTAGAGCGTGATGTTCTTCGTGTCCTGGAAGGTGATTTTCGTGGTGTTATACACGAGTTTCACCATTGTTATCGTGCTGCCGTGTGTCACCGACGCCACCTTGCAGTAGTTGGTGTTGCACTGCTGCACGTAGGGGTATGTGATGTCGGTCAGCGTGAATTTGTTCACTCCTGCCATTGCCCCCACTGTGAAGAGCATCATGGCAATCATCATCAGAATTTTCTTTGTTTTCATTGTCTGTATTGTTTTTATCGTCGTTGTTTTTTTAGTTTGGGGGCTGCGCCGGAGGGCGCAGCCAATCACAGCCGTCAGTCGGCTTTGATTTTGGTTATGGGAGTTTCGGACGGCTCGGACTTCTCAGACTTCTCAGAACTCTCAGTTCTCCCAGCACTCCCAGTACTCTCATTCTTCTTAGCTTTCCCTGCCGGCGCATTGTAATACCACCCGTTCCAGTTATAGCTGTCCCAGTTGCGGGAGTAAGTCTTCCTCATCTCGAAATTCTTTGAGTTTCCGTACGGGTCGGTGATGACTCCCTCGAAATAGTTGTCGTCGAGGCGGTAGCTGTCGATATAATACGTCTGCCGTTCTTTCTCCGAATAGATTATAATCCTCCTGTTCACCACGCTCCACGTGATGTAGCTTGCGAAATAGTCATACGGCGCGTCGCTGTAATAGTCGATCCAGCGTCCCGTGCCTTGTGTGCAGCTGTAAGCGTCTTGGTCGAACTGTAACACCGTGCTGGTCGAACTGTAACGATTGCCGTAGTAATCGTAATACTTATACATATTACCCTCCCACACGCCGTCGAGCGTGTAGGCTATATCGTAGTCGGGGTTGCATCCCGAAACCACGGTGCCGGCGATGACCATAAGCACGGCGGTGATGATGGAGTATACCTTTTTCATAATGTCGGTTCCTTAATCGTTTATAACTGTTTTTATTTCAGATGCAAATTTACAATAACGTGGATAAAGTAGCAAATATAAAATCCATATTGTTGCGTAGGGAAATCCCTAAACGCGGCAGGGCGGAGTGTCGCAAGTGTCACAAATCGCCCTGTTTTTCTTTGACGAAAGACGAAACTGGGTGTTTTGGGTGATGAAATGAAAGAAAAACAGTGATATTCGTTGCTTTTTATAATAAATCCTTTCGTCTTGTCGGGAAAATTGTTACTTTTGCATCCGTAAGGCTTACAGAGTAATAACAACACAACCACAAATGATTGAAGGAAAGCGCAGGGGAGAGGCTTACGGCTCTCCGTGCGGCTTCCTTCTTTTCTTTTTATACATATTATATATAGGTGGCGGTAAGGACGCAATCCTATTGGATTTCCGTCTCCACTGTGCCGTTTACGTATTCAAACAGTTCCTTGTAAAACCTTGTGTGCGACAGCGTTTCGGCGTTGCCCATGATGATGAGTTTCATCCGGGCGCGCGTCATGGCAACGTTCATGCGGCGCAGGTCGCTGAGGAAACCTATCTGACCCTCCGTGTTGGAACGCACGAGGGATATGATAACGATGTCGCGCTCCTGCCCCTGAAAGCCGTCCACGGTGTTCACCGACAGCAGATGACGGTAGGGACGGAAATACTCGCTCCGCTTTATCATCTGCCTGAGCAGCTGCACCTGGGCGCGGTAGGGGGAAATGATGCCCGTGTCGATGCTCTCCTCGAAGATGCGCCGTTTGCCTATCTTGTCGAAATATTCCTTCAGCGTGGCGAGCGTCAGTTCCGCCTCCTTGCGGTTTATCCTGCCGAACGACTCGCCGGCGAACTGCTCGTAAGCCTCCGTCGCCGACGTGTCAATCCACCGCATCGGTTCGTCGTAGTCCAGGATGCCGCGGTGCTCCACCTCCTTTGCCGCCACGAGCCGGCCGCCATAGAACCAGTCGCTTGAGAACTGCATAATCTTGCGGTTCATGCGGTATTGCACGGTGAGCAGCGTCACCGCCCCGGGCTTGTTCTCCACGATGCGCTCCATTAGCGTCTTGGCGAGACCGCCGCGCATCGCCTCCAGACTTTTCACCGTGGGCGGCAGCTGACAGTGGTCGCCGGCGAGTATCACCCTCGACGCGCGCCTTATGGCAATCCAGCACGCCGCTTCGAGAGCCTGTGCCGCCTCGTCGATGAAGAGGGTGGTGAATTTCTGTCCTGTCATAACGCGGTTTGCGCTGCCTGTGAGCGTTGAGGCTATTACCTTGGCCTCGCCGAAGAGCTGCGCGTTGATGCGGCACTCAATCTCCGTGGCGCGGCCTTTCAGCCGGTCGAGTTTCTGGTGGAAACTGTCGCCGCCCCTTTTGCGGTTCGCCCGCAGTTCGCGTATCGCCTTGCGTATGCCCCACAGTTCGGGGTAGTCGGGGTGCGCCTCAAACCGCCGTTCGTAGGTGAACGACAGCATCTTGTCGGTCACTCGCGTGGGGTTGCCGATTCTCAGCACGCTCACGCCCCTGTCGGCGAGTTTCTCGCAGATCCAGTCCACCGCCATGTTGCTCTGCGCGCACACCATCACCTGGCTCTCGCGCTTGAGCGTCTCGTAGACCGCCTCCACGAGGGTGGTCGTCTTGCCTGTTCCCGGCGGACCGTGTACCACCGCCACGTCCTTCGCCCTGAGCACGTTGTTCACCGCCAACTCCTGCGTGGTGTTTAGCCACGGAAAACGGATGTTGTCGAACGAGAACGTCTGGGGCTTCATCTGCCTGGAATAGAACAGGTCGCGCAGATACGCCATGCGGTTGTCCTTGGTGCGAATCGTCCTGTCGAGAGCCTCCTGCATCAGGCGGTAGCTCGTCTCGTCGAAGAACATCTGCACGCCGATGCCGTCGCCGTTCTGCAGCGTGGCGGCGATGCCGTTCTTATCGGGTATCACCACCACCATGCGGTTGCCGTCGGCATAGCTCACGGTGCCAGTGGTCAGCACGTCGAACGCCGCGACGCCCTTGCCATTCTTCGCCGCGGAGACGCCGCTGGGGGAGGAGGTGTCGGTCTTGAAGAAGCACACTGGTTTGCCGAACTCGAAGTTGTGCTCGATGTCCTCGTCGCCGGTGCGGTAGACCTCCACTGCAAACTGGTTCAGCGAGTTGTAGTAGCACCTGCCGATGCGCACGGGGTGCCACGCGTCGCCGCGCTTTATGCGGCGGTCCAGTCCCGTGGCCTGCATCTGCCGGGCGAAGTTCTCCTTCTCCTCGTCGTATTCCCTTTGCAGCAGAGCCTTCTGCCGCAGGAGTTCCATTATGGGCTGCGGCATTGTCTGCCTGTTGTCGTTTCCCTGCATATTCAAACAAAAACAAAAAGCCTGTGGCGCGGAGCTTTTTCGCTCGCCGCCACAGGCGTATTGTCAATCGTCGTAATTGTCTCCGGTTATTAAGCCTCGCCCTTGTTCACGTTGAACGGAGCGATGGTCTTGCCCTGCTGCTCGGGCAGGGTGATTTTGCCGAACTCGTGCTCGTACTTTGCCACGTTCTCCTGCAGGGCCATGAGCAGACGCTTTGCGTGCTCGGGGGCGAGGATTACGCGAGAGTTGATAACGGCCTTGGGCAGACCCGGCAGCACGCGTGCGAAGTCAGCGATGAATTCTGAGCGTGAGTGGGTGATGAGAGCAAAGTTAGCGTATTCGCCCTGTGCCACAGCCTGCGGCAGTTCGAGCTGGAACTGTCCTTCCTGGTTTTCGTTGTTATTTTCCATAATTTTAAATTTTTCCGTTTGTGATTGTCAATGTTATTAGTGGTCTCACCGAGAATCGAACTCGGATCTAATCTTTAGGAGAGACTTGTTCTATCCATTGAACTATGAGACCCCGCCCTGCGCGTTTCCCCTGTTGTGTGGTTTAGGCAGATGCAAAGGTAACAATTTTTATTGTCTTTCCAACATTTTGCGCCACAATTTTGTGAGGATTGGTTTTTATTTGCCGCTTTCCGCCGTGATGTACGAGCAATACTTGGCAAGCAAGTTACCGATGGAGAGGTCGCCTTTCTGATACCTTTCGGCATCCAGCGGCAGGATGCTCTCGCGAATTTCCGTCTTGCCGTCGAGCAACGCCGTGAGACGGAACTTGCCGTTGTCTTCTGTTACGCTGACGCAGGAAAAGCGCGATGTGATGTCGCCGGGGTTGTAAACGATAGCGTAGCTCGGGCGTTTTGCGCCGGGCTTGTCCTCTCGCAGCACGTTTTTCGCCATGAGGTCCTGAATGTCGCGCCCGGCGGTGTCCTTGGAGCATTTCGCCAGTGCCGCCCACGTCTTCGACGTTATCTTCGCCTCGTAGCCGTCGAGAAAGAGGTTCAGCATGTCCCTCTGCCTCTTGTTCAGGTCGATGCTCGCCGCGTTCTGCCAGAACAGGCTCTTGTTGAGAATTGCGCTGACGGCCGTTTCCGCCTCGTCGATGGCAGCTGAGAGGGTATCGGCATACCATGTCAGCCATTCCGTTATGTCGCCGTCGCCCCTCTGCGTGTTTTCAAGGATTTCGTAGTAACGCTTCTTGTCCCTGTTTATTTGCGTGGAAATGTTGTAGAAGCGCATTTCGCTCCTGTCGCCTCGTGCCAGCAGAATGTCGGAGATGATGCGCGCCAGTCTGCCGTTGCCGTCCTCGAAGGGGTGTATGCTCACGAACCACAGGTGCGCCACGGCGGAGCGCACGACAGACTCCGTGTCGTCCCCGGCGTTGAACCATTCGAGGAATTTCTCCATCTCCCCTTCCACGCGGTCCGGCGAGGGCGCGATGTAGTGTATCTTTTCCCTGCCGAACATTCCCGATACGATGTGCTCCTCGTGCGTGCGGTATCTGCCCACCTCAATCTGCTCGCCCTCGCTGAAGCCGGTGGGGAAGAACGCCGCTTGCCACGCGCAGAGCTTTTCGCGGGTGAGCGGCTGGGCGTAATGGTTCATTGCGTCGAGCGTAACCGCCACCACGGAGTCCACGTAGTGCGACGGCGCAGTGTGCCTCACGTTCTCTATGCCCAATTTCCGGGCTATGGACGAGCGCACCTCGTCGGTGTTCAGATGGATGCCCTCAATCTCAGAGGAATACACCACGTCGCGCGTCAGGTTCTCCGCCACGGCCTTGATTTTCCCGTCAAAGCCGATAGAGGCCAGTCTGCCGTAGAGCATCCCCTGCTTGCGGTGAACCTTTTCGAGTGCCGCCGTAAGCCGTGTGGCATCCCAACGGAACGCCGTCCAGTTGTCTCTTTCGTGTATGAACATATAGCCGTAATCCTTTGAAGCGCCGTTTCTTTCGCAATAACGCCGCAAATTCTGCGGCAAAGATAGCTGAATATCGCCGCAACGCCAAGGGGAAACGTTACAAATTCATGTCGTTTGCACTTTTTAAGTACTGTAAATCACACCTTTTTAAATAAAAGGCTTACCTTTGGCAGATAATTCGTTCCGTTGCGTAGGATTACGCGGCGGGGCGCATGGACGCAAAAACAACAACGCGCGGATTTAGACGCCGCGCATAAACAATGATAAAGAAATGAAGAAGAAAAGTCTTACAGTATTGTTCGCCCTCGCTGCGCTTACCGCCGGGGCACAGTCTAAACTCGACTTGGCGAGCCGCCTGCGCTTGGAGAACCTGCAGCAGGAGGTAGAGGCCGCCGCCAAACAGAACGGCATGCCATTCAAGGCCGCCGCACAGCAGAAAACAGTGAAGGTGACAGTCCTCATGCGCGACGGCGTGGACGCGAGCACCCTCGCCCAGAGGGGGTTCGACGTGACGGCGAGCCGCAACGAGGTGGGCGTGGTGTCGCTGCCCCTCGACCGCGTGGCGGAACTCGACGGAATGAACGACGTGGCGAGCCTGTCCTACGGCCTGAAATTCGACCGCAAGCTCACCGAGGCGAACAAGCAGACCGGCGTGGACAAGATCCACACCGGCGAGGGGCTCTCGCTGCCCTACACCGGCAAGGGAATCCTGATTGGCGACCTCGACGGCGGCTTCGACCCCAACCACCTGTTCTTCCTCGACAAGGACGGCAAGCTGCGCACGAAGTTCTATATCAAGGACGGCAAGTCGTACTCCGACCCCGAATCCATTGCCGCGGCCGGCGTGGACTACGCCGAGACCGACCACTCAGCCCACGTGCTGGGAATCGCCGCCGGATATTACAGCGGCGACGACTTCACTATTAGCGGCGTGGCCCCCGAGGCCGACATCGCCATGGCTTCCGTCAATTATGCTACCGACGCCGAGTTCATCGAGAAGACAGAGAAGATAATAGCCTACGCCAAGCAGGTGAAAGAGCCCCTGGTGCTCAACTTCTCCATCGGCTTCAACAACGGTCCGCACGACAGCACCCGCGCCTTCAACAAATACCTCAACAGCGTGCTCGCCGCCAACGACGCGGTGGTGTGTATGTCGGCAGGAAACGAGGGTTACGAACCCATCGTGCAGAAAAAGACCTTCTCGGGCAGCGACGACACCATGACGGCATACCTGTATGTCAAGGGAGAGGCTACCAAGCTCGACGGCGGCTTCTCGCCCAACTGCTCGATTTACGGCGACACCAGCACTCCTTTCGAGGTGCAGTTCGTGCTCTTCAACTACATGACGAGCAAGGTGGTGAAGACCTACGACGCGTCGGTGAACGTGCTTACAAGTGCCGGCGAGAACGCAGACCAAGACTTCGCAAAATATTTCAAAGGCACGCTCGCCAAGACATCAGGGGTGCAGCAGGGCAGGGACAGATACTACACGCAGATAGCCATGAGCGGCGCGCAGCGCGTTAGTTCGGTAATCCCCGGCTACATCGTTAAGGCAGCCGACGGCAGCAAGCTGGTTTGCTACGCCGAAAAGGGCGTGTCCCTTATCAAGGAATACACAAGTTCAACTCCCGTGCTTGCCGACGGCGTGACATACGACGGAACGATCAACGACCTCGTTACCGGCATGGACGGCATCAGCGTGGGTTCATACAACAGCTGCGACGATGCCACGCTGAACGGCTATCTTAAAGTGAGCCTCGCCAAGTTGGGCGGCGAGAAGAACGTTCTTGGCGACGTGTCCGGTTTCTCCAGCTGGGGAACGGTGGACGGAGTGAACTATCCCGACATCGCCGCCCCGGGCGCAATGGTGGAGTCGGCTGTGACTACGGCCAGCATTGAAGCCAGCGAGGCCGAAGGGTCCGGCGCGTATTATACCAAGAAGGTGACGAAGGACGGCAAGGACTACTACTGGATGGTGAACATGGGTACGTCGATGGCCTCCCCGTATATTGCCGGCGTGGCAGCCCTGTGGCTTGAGGCCGACCCGACGCTGACACCGGCGAAGATAAAGGAGATAATCAAGAGCACCGCCATACAGGACGACTTCGTGAAGAACACCAAGAACCCGGTGCAGTTCGGCGCGGGCAAGATTGACGCCTACAACGGTTTGAAGAAGGTTCTTGAGGGCAAGTCAACCGGTCTGCGCTCCGTTGATGCCGACAAGGACATGCTGTTCCGCTCCACCGGCGACAACACCTACGAGGCATACGTGGCAGGCGAGACGGCAATCACCGTGAACATCTACGACATGAGCGGCCGCCGCGCATACAGCCAGCGCACCGCCGGCAACTCCGTGACGTTCTCCACGGCATCGCTGCCCAAGGGCGTTTACGCCGTGGAACTTTGCGGAAGCAAGACGAGCCACAAGGTGAAGATTGCGGTTAAATAATATCAGATGACAGGCGTATTCTGAATGATTTTTTCGGGACACGTCCATATTGTCTCTGATAGTATATATATAATAAGGTAAAGAGATGAAGAAGAAAACACTTACAGTGCTGTTCGCCCTCGCCGCCCTCACGGCAGGGGCGCAGACCAAGCTCGACCTGCAGAGCCGCATGCTGCTGATGGACTTGCGCGGCGAGGTTGAGGCCGCCGCAAAGCGGAGCGGAAAGCCCTTCAAGGCACTGGCGCAGGAGAAGACAGTCAGCGTGACGGTGCTGATGAACGACGGCGTGGACGCGGCGGCACTCGCCGACAAGGGCTTCGGCATCAGGGCGAGCCGCGAGGAGGTGGGAGTGGTCACGCTGCCCCTCAGCCGCATTGACGAACTCAGCGGCATGGCCGACGTGAAGAGCATATCCTATGGCGCGAAATACACGCCGCGGCTCACCGAGTGCCACAAGCTGACGGGCGTGGACAAGATACACAGCGGCGAGGGACTCACCCTGCCATACAAGGGCAAGGGCATCCTCATCGCCGACGTGGACAAGGGCTTCGACCCCACACACGCCTTCTTCCTCGACAAGGACGGCAAGACGCGCGTGAAATATTACTCAAAGGGCGACAAGTCGTACACCACGCAGGAAGACATCATGTCGGCCGGCACCGACGCGTCGGACTCTTTCCACTCCGCCCACGTGCTTGGAATAGCAGCCGGAAATTACAGCGACGCCGACTTCACAATCTCCGGCGTAGCCCCCGAGGCCGACATCGCCATGGCCAATTACAGGACAGGCACCACGGAAGACATCATCGCCGAAACGGAGAAGATAGTGAAATTCTCCAAGGAACTAAAAGAACCCCTCGTAATCAACTATTCCCTCGGCAATAACGTGGGTCCGCACGACGGTTCCGACGAGTTCGTGACGTATGCCAACAAGCTGATAGCCTCAGGCGACGCAATAGTGTGCGTGTCGGCAGGAAACGAGGGAACGTACCCCATCGTGCAGAAGCACACGATGCAGTCGGACGACGACACGATGACGGCGTATATGTACAGCTACGGCTACCTCTATGAGCCGATGTGCCTGATAATAGGCGAGGGGAGCGACGCTTTCGACGTGTCGTTCGTAATCTTCGACGCATACTCGCAGAAGGTGCTCAAGACCTACGACCCGTCGGTGAACCAGCTTGCGGCCGAGGGCGAGAACGCCGACGCCGACTTCGCCAAGTATTTCACGGGCAAAGCCTACAAGATGTCGGAGAAGGAGAAGACCCGCGACAGATACGACACCATGGTGATGATGAAAAACGGCGAGGCCCTGGAGAGCGGCGTGCTCCTGGGGTATGTGGTGAAAGGCAAAAAGGGCAGGAACTTCCTGGCATATTCCAGCGGCGACACATGGCTCGTGAAAGGCATGACCGACACCTCGCTCATACGCGCCGACGGCGTGACCAGCGACGGCTCTATCAACACCCTCGCCACCGGCATGAACGGCATCAGCGTGGGCTCCTACAACAACCGCGACAAGGGCGTTTACGCCGACGGCACGGCTTATTCCTACGTTGATTTCCAGGAGACAAACAAGCTCGGCGACGTGTCGTCGTTCTCCAGCTGGGGAACGGTGGACGGCGTGAACTACCCCCACATCACCGCCCCGGGATGCCTCGTGATTTCCGCCCTCACCGAGGATTATTTCAACTCAATCAAATCGGAGAAGGAAAGGAAATACACCAACTGCGTTACGCTGAACGGCAGGAAGAACTACTGGACGGTGGAGCAGGGCACTTCGATGGCCGCCCCCTACGTGAGCGGTGTCGCCGCCCTGTGGCTTGAGGCCGACCCCACGCTCACCATGGCGCAGATAAAGGAGATTTCGGGAAGCACAGCAATCAAGGACGACTTCGTGAAGAACACCAAGTACCCGGTGCAGTTCGGCGCGGGCAAGATTGACGCTTACAGCGGATTGAAGAAGGTGCTCGAACGCAAGTCCACCGGTCTGCGCGCCGTTGATGCCGACAAGGACATGCTCTTCCGCTCCACCGGCGACAACGCCTACGAGGCTTACGTGGCAGGGGAGACGGCAATCACGGTGAACATCTACGACATGAGCGGCAGTCGGGTGTACAGCCGGCGCACCGCCGGAAACTCCGTGGAGTTCTCCACGGCATCCCTCCCCAAGGGCGTTTACGCCGTGGAACTCTGCGGCAGCAAGACGAGCCACAAGGTGAAGATAGCGGTAAAGTAAAATGTATAAATAATAACAGGTTGATTATATGAAAAAGAAAACACTTACAGTGCTGTTCGCCCTCGCCGCCCTTTCGGCAGGGGCGCAGTCGAAGTTCGACCCCATGAGCCTCATGCGCCTGCAGAGTCTGCGCAGCGATGTGGCGGTGTCGGCAAAGCAGAGCGGCAAGCCCTTCAAGGCGTTGGCGCAGGAGAAGAAGATAAAGGTGGCGGTGCTGATGAACGACGGCGTTGATGCCGCCTCTCTCGCCGCCGCCGGTTTTGAACTCACGGCGAGCCGCAAGGAGGTGGGAGTTGTCGAACTCCCCCTGAGCCGCGTGGACGAACTCAACGCCGTGGCCGACGTGAAGTCCATTTCGTATGACGTGAGATACACGCCGAGACTCTCCGAAGCCCACAAGGTGACGGGCGTGAACAAGGTTCACAGCGGCGAGGGTCTCAGTCTGCCGTACAAGGGCAAGGGCGTCCTCATCGCCGATTTCGACCAGGGCTTCGACCCGGCTCACGCCTTCTTCCTCGACAAGGATGGCAAGACGCGTGTGGTGTATTACGAAAAGGACGGCAAGCAGTACACCACGCAGGAGGACATCATCAAGGCCGGGACAGACGACAACGAAACCTACCATGCCGCCCACGTGATGGGAATTGCAGCCGGATATTACAGTGACAACGACTTCACCATCTCCGGTGTCGCCCCCGAGGCAGACATCGCCGTGTCGGCAATCAAGACGGGTACGAACACGGAGGTCATCGAACTGACTGAAAGGTTGGTGAAATTCGCCAAGGAGCGCAAGGAGCCTCTCGTGCTCAACTATTCCCTCGGCTCAAACGTGGGTTTCCACGACAACAGCGATTCGTTCGTGAAATACATGAACACGCTCATCGCCTCCAACGACGCCATAGTGTGCGTGGCTGCCGGCAACGAGGGCAAGAAGCCCGTTGTGCAGAAGCACACGATGCAGTCTGACGACGACGTGATGAAGGCTTACATGTATTGCACAAGGCTGAAATATACGCCCGCGTGCATGATAATTGCCGACGGACCTGACGCGTTCGACGTGTCGCTCGTCGTGTATGACAACTATTATGAGAAGGTCAGGAAGAGATGGGACAAGCTGCCGGCCTCGCTGACCAGTGAGGGCGACAACGCAGACCCGGACTTCAAGGAGTATTTCACCGGCACTCTGCTGACTGAATCCGGCACGCACGATGGCAAATACTACACCGCTATCGTGATGCAGCCGAAATCCGACAGTAACAGCGGAGCGGTTTTGGGATATGAGGTGAAGGCGAAGAAAGGCAGAAACTTCGTTTGCTACGCCGATGCTGGCACATGGCTCTTGAAGAGTTTTTCGGCTTATTCAAAAGACCCCGTGGACGACATCACCTACGACGGCACCATCAACACTATGGTGACAGGCATGAACGGTATGGGCGTGGGTTCTTTCAACACGCGCGACAGCGGCGACTACCTGAACAAGGACTATTACAACCTGTTGCGCATGGACGAGGACAACAAGGTCGGCGACGTGTCGTCGTTCTCCAGCTGGGGAACTATCGACGGAGTGAATTACCCCGACATCGTGGCTCCCGGCGCGCTCGTGGAGTCGGCTGCCACATGGGGTTATTTCAGTGAAATCTCTGAGGAAAAGAGGAAGGTGACGCGCAAGGTGGAGAAAGACGGCAAGACGCATTACTGGACGGTGGACATGGGTACGTCGATGGCCACTCCTTACATGAGCGGCGTGGCCGCCCTGTGGCTTGAGGCTGACCCTACGCTTACCATGGCTCAGGTGAAGGAAATCGCCAAGAGCACAGCCAACAAGGACGAATACTTCACTAAAGCCAAGTACCCCGTGCAGTTCGGCGCCGGCAAGATTGACGCCTACAACGGCTTGAAGAAGGTGCTTGAGCGCAAGGCCACAGGTCTGCGCGCCGTGGATGCCGACAAGGACATGCTGTTCCGCTCCACAGGCGACAACACCTACGAGGCTTACGTGGCAGGAGAGACAGCCCTCACCGTGAACATATACGACATGAGCGGCCGCCGCGCTTACAGCCAGCGCACCGCCGGCAGCTCCGTCGAGTTCTCCACGGCTTCCCTGCCCAAGGGTGTTTACGCCGTGGAACTCTGCGGCGGCAAGACGAGCCACAAGGTGAAGATTGCGGTGAAATAACAATTGCAACGGCTGAACGCCGCTGCAAATGACAATAAAAACCGGGGATGCGACCGTCAAAGACTGCATCCCCGGTTTTGTTTATTAGGGCGGCTTCGCTTGTTTATAAGGCGGTTTCGCTTACAGCTTGTCGCCGTAGCACAGGTCGCCGGCGTCGCCGAATCCCGGCACGATATACTTGTGCTCGTTCATCCCTGGGTCGATGGCGGCGCACCACACCGTCACGTCGATGTCCGCCATGTTCTTCCTGATGTAGTCCAGTCCGTCGGGTGTCGCTATCACGCACGCCAGATGCACCTTCTTAGGCTTGCCCTTCGAGGCGAGAGCCTGATAGGCGAGTTCCATCGAACAGCCGGTGGCGAGCATCGGGTCGGCGATGATTACCGTCTTGCCGTCAAGTCCGGGGGTGGCGAGATACTCTATGGTAGCTTTCACCTCCGTCTTATCCTCGTCGGTGTATTCGCGGTACGCGCTTACAAAGGCGTTCTCGGCGTGGTCGAACACGTTGAGTATTCCGGCGTGGAGCGGCAGTCCGGCGCGGAATATCGTCGCCACCACCACCTCGTCGGCGGGCAGGTTTACCTGCGTGTCGGCGTTGGGCGTACACACCGTCTTCGGGGCGTAGTCGAGCGTCTTGCTGATCTCGTATGCCATCACCTCGCCGATGCGGCGGATGTTGTTGCGGAACAACAGGCGGTTCTTCTGGTAGTCCTTGTCGCGGAGTTCGGCAAGATACTGGTTCATCACTGAATTCTCTTCGCTGAAATTGATTACTTTCATTTTCTTATGGTCTTGTTTTTCTGTTATTTCGTTATCGTCCGTTTCAGTATGTGGTATGCCCTGTGCAGCGGCTTT
>CAVHWJ010000030.1:14776-16096 GCA_963639565.1 uncultured Prevotella sp.
TTGAGGATGTCCCGGCTGCCGTCGGCTGAACCGTCGTCGAGGGCGATGAGTTCCCAGTCGGCGAATGTCTGCGACATCACCGACCGCACGGCTTTCTCGATATATCGTTCGCCGTTGTAAACGGGGATGAGAACGGAGATTGTCGGCATAGTATTCCGCTTGGTTAATGGGGTGGGGTCATACCTTTATTGCAAAAGTAATCAAAAGGTTAAAAATAAATGTAATATGCGTTTTGCAAAAATATCCGAGCCACTTCGCATTTAAACATCTTTAACCTAAAAATGTTCGGCGGCATACAAATTTGACATTCTTCTTTTTGCCGAAATATAGTTTTTTGCTACCTTTGCCACGATTTAGGGGGCGTTTGCCCCTTGGGTCAAAGCATTTTTTCTGTAGGTAAAAAGACAGAATTTTCACATTAAATACATTAATAAAAATGGCAGGATTTAACAAGTCAGTTTTAGAGAAGTATGGAATCACAGGTACTACTGAGGTTCTCTACAATCCTTCTTACGAAGTGTTGTTCAACGAAGAGACTAAGGAAGGTCTCCAGGGTTTCGAGGTAGGTCAGGAGACTGAACTCGGCGCGGTAAACGTGATGACCGGTATCTACACAGGCCGTTCGCCCAAGGACAAGTTCATCGTTGATGACGAGAACTCTCACGACACCGTATGGTGGGACTCTGAGGAGTATCACAACGACAACCACCGCGCGACTCCCGAGGCTTGGGCAGCCGTTAAGGAAATCGCCAAGAAGGAGCTTTCTAACAAGAAACTCTACGTGGTGGACGGTTTCTGCGGCACCCACAAGGACACCCGCATGAAGGTTCGCTTCATCGTTGAGGTGGCATGGCAGGCTCACTTCGTTACAAATATGTTCATCCGTCCGCAGAACGAGGCTGAGTTCGAGCAGGAGCCGGATTTCATCGTTTACAACGCTTCAAAGGCTAAGGTTGAGAACTACAAGGAGCTTGGCCTGAACTCTGAGACAGCAGTTGTGTTCAACGTTACATCTAAGGAGCAGGTTATCATCAACACATGGTACGGCGGCGAGATGAAGAAGGGTATGTTCTCTATGATGAACTACTTCTTGCCTCTCAAGGGCATGGCTTCAATGCACTGCTCTGCCAACACCGACATGAACGGCGAGAACACCGCTATCTTCTTCGGTCTCTCTGGTACAGGCAAGACCACTCTCTCTACCGACCCGAAGCGTAAGCTCATCGGCGACGACGAGCACGGATGGGACGACGAGGGCGTGTTCAACTTCGAGGGCGGCTGCTACGCCAAGGTTATCAACCTCGACAAGGAGTCTGAGCC
>CAVHWJ010000031.1:0-4943 GCA_963639565.1 uncultured Prevotella sp.
GCGAACTGCATTTCGCTAACGGGGTTTTGGCGTTTTTGAGCGGAATTTTCGGACGATAACCTCACCTTTTGTAGTGTTATTCCGACGAAGCGGCTTTTCTTTGTCGTGAAAATTCCGCCGCACAGTCGTGTTTTATGACGTTAGCCATCGGGAACGGGAAAAACCGAATGTTAAATTCGGAGGACGCGTCAGTTAATTAAGGCTAAGGCAACGGTAAATATTCAGCGGACAATCCCCTTGCAACCTAAAATTCGCCACACGCACACGGCTGGCCTAATCGCCGCCACCGCCAATGTCCTCTCCGTCGAGCAGCCTCTTGAAATCTTCTTCGGGAGGGAGTATCTTCTTCAGTTTCTCGGGCATCACCTTGTATGTCGCCACACCCATCGGCTGGGTGTAGTCTTGCAGGAGATACTCAACGTACGTCTTGTCGGCATCACGGCAAAGCATTATGCCAATGGTCGGGTTCTCGTGCGGCTTGCGCTCGTCGTCGTTCAGCATGCGGATATACGCCGACAGCTGACCGAGATACGCGGGCTTGAATTCCCCCTTTTTCAACTCAAAGACGACGAGGCACTGCAGTTCCCTGTTAAAGAATAGCAAGTCAATCCAATGGTCATGCCCGAACTTGTCGATATGCACCTGGTTGCCCATAAACGTGAAATCCTTGCCGAATGTGAGGATGAAATTCTTTACGTTTGCCACTATGGAGTTTTCCACAATCCGCTCGTCGATGTCCTGCGGATTGCGCTCGTCAAGTTCCTCAACGTTTATGAAATCGAGCAGATAGTCATCCTTGAACATTGATATGGCTTTCAGGGCATGGTGCGTGGAAGGCAATGTCTTCGCGAAATTGCTCGGCATCTGCGACTGGTGATGATACAGGTCGGCTTTCAGGTTGTCGCGGAGGGTGTATTTGTCCCAATGCAAAGTCGCTGCCTGATGGATGTAGAAGACACGTTCTTCAAGGGTCTCGGTTTTGTTCAGTATTTCATCGTGATGAGAGAAACTGAGAGAGAAGAAATCATGCCAGTCCAAATCGCCCGCCATTGGCGGTCGATTTGCCATCAACAAGGCGTTACACGGCAAAACGCCCTCTTTGTCAGTTAGTTGTAAATCGTCCGCCGTTGGCGGTCGATTTACGGTGCCGCACCATTTTTCATAGAACGAGCGCATTTTCTTTATGCTTGTCGGGGAGAACCCACGCAATCCCGGCAGCTCTCTCCGGAGCTGCTCGCTGATTGTTTCTATTGCTCCTGTACCCCAAACGCCTTTACGGGTATTGTCGGAAACGTACTTGCCCACGCCATAATAGAGTGCGAGCAACTGACGGTTCACCGCCTTGGCGGCCTCCAGCTGGTTTTTGAGTATAGCCGACTTTATGAGTTGAACGGCCTGGTTATATCGGGTGGTTATCTTCTCCATATTTCTCTGATTTTCCCACAAAGTTAGGCAAAAACGGGGACATAGGCAAAAGAAACAACGGCTCTTTCAGTTTTTACGTTCAAACAGATATGCACAAAGCCACGGACAATCCCCTCTCGCCCCAAAATTCGCCCTTATGGCATTATTTCATTTTAATAGAACGCGTAAACGGATAAAATTTTATACTTTTGCAGCGACATGCCACAGAAGTTGATACAAAGTCAGGAACAGAAGGCGGTGCAGGTGCAGAAACTCACGCAGCAACAGATGCTTGCAGTGAAGATGCTCGAAATGCCTATCACCGAACTGGAGCAGAACATTCAGGCCGAGATTGACGACAATCCGGCTATGGAAAGCTCCGGTCCGGAGGATGCCATGGACTATCCAGACGACAACAACGGCACTGCCGCCGAGGACACCGGCGACGGAGAAGACAGCGGCAGCGACGACTACGGCACGACGGAGAAGGAAGACCGCGAGGAAGCTCTCGACGACGCCCTCTCGAACATCGGTATGGACGACAGGATGCCCGACGCGGCACCGGCGGCGCAGTATGCCGGCACCGACTCCGCCGACTACGAGGAGATGGTCTACGGCGGACAGACTTCGTTCTACGACAGTCTGAAGAGCCAGATGGTGGACGTGGACCTCGACGACACGGGGCGGCAGGTGATGGAATACATCATCGGTTCGCTCGACAGCGACGGACTGCTCCGCAAGACCGCCGACAGCATCAGCGACGAACTCGCCATATACCACAACATCGATTACAGCGAGAAAGACGTGGCGCGCCTCATCAAGACGCTGCAGGGCTTCGACCCCGCCGGCATCGGGGCGGCGACATTGCAGGAGTGCCTTCTCTTGCAGATAGACCGCCGGCCGCCGTCGCACATCCGCGACCTGATGCACGAGGTGATCGGGGAGCATTTCGACGAGTTCATGAACAAGCACTGGGACAAGATACGGCGGCAGACGGCGATGAACGAGACGACGGCGGAGACGGTGCGCGCCGAACTCTTGAAGCTGAACCCCAAGCCCGGCTCGTCGCTGGGCGAGACGGAGAGCCGCAACATGCAGCAGATAACGCCCGACTTCACGGTGGACACCGACGACGACGGCACCGTGACGTTCAGCATCAACAACGGCAACATCCCCGACCTGCGCGTGTCGCCCTCGTTCACCGAACTCATCAAGGGCTACCGCGAGAACAAGGCGTCGATGACGAAGCGCGACAAGGAGGCTCTGCTCTACGCCAAGGAAAAGGTGGAGCGCGCCCAGGGCTACATCGACGCCATAAGGCAGAGGCAACACACGCTCTACGCCACGATGAAGGCCATAACGGAGATACAGCGCAAGTTCTTCCAGGACGGCGACGAGAGCGACATAAAGCCCATGATACTCGAAGACGTGGCGCAGCGCACGGGTCTCGACAAATCGACCATATCGAGGGTGAGCAACATGAAATACGCCCAGACGCGCTGGGGAATCTTCAAGCTGCGCCACTTCTTCAGCGACAAGGTGAAGAATGACAACGGCGAGGAGATGTCCACGAGGAGCATAAAGTCGGCACTGAAGGAACTCGTGGCGAATGAGGACAAGGCGAAGCCCCTGAGCGACGACGCGCTGACGAAGACATTGCAGGACAAGGGTTTCCCCATAGCCCGGCGCACGATAGCGAAATACAGGGAACAGTTGGGAATACCCGTGGCACGACTAAGAAAGAAATGAAGGCAAGAAACATAATGACAATGGCAAAGGCGGTGAGCCTGCTCTCATCGCCGTTCTATCTGCCCCTCATCGGGTTGGCGGTGCTGTTCACGTTCAGCTACCTCAGTCTGCTGCCCCTGTCATACAAGGCCATGGCCCTCGCCATAGTCTACCTGTTCACAGTGTTCGCGCCCACCAACATCATCAAGGCATACAACAGGTACCACGGGTGGACACCCTTCGAGCTTGGCACGAGGGAGAGGCGCATGATACCCTACATCGTGTCGATTCTCTGCTATTTCGCGTGTTACTACGTGATGACGCTCCGCCACATGCCTCACCTGATGGGAAGCACCGTGGTGGCGGCCCTGGCGATGCAAGTGACGTGCTCGATAGTGAACCTGTGGTGGAAAATCTCCGTACACATGGCGGCGATAGGGGCTATGACGGGCGCGCTGACGGCATTCGCCGCCATATTCATGTTCGACCCCACATGGTGGCTCTGCGCCCTCATCCTGCTCGCCGGACTAATCGGCACGGCGAGGATGATACTGCGCCAGCACACCCTGCCGCAGATTTACGTGGGATTCATCACGGGGGTCATAACGGGATTCATCTCCGTAATCATGGTGTGACGCGCGCCGCGCTGCACCTTTTATATATATAGGAACAAGAAAACAAAAAAACCACAATACGACAATGAAACCATACGTTAGCGTGATAATGGGCAGCACGAGCGACCTGCCCGTAATGGAGAAAGCAATGAAGTTCCTCGACGACATGGAAGTGCCGTTCGAGGTGAACGCCCTGTCGGCGCACCGCACGCCCGACGCCGTGGAGAAATTCGCCAAGGAGGCGGCCGGCCGCGGGGTGAAGGTGATAATAGCCGGAGCCGGAATGGCAGCCGCACTGCCGGGGGTGATAGCCGCCTCAACCACACTGCCCGTAATCGGCGTGCCTATCAAGGGCAGCGCGCTCGACGGCATGGACGCTATGCTGAGTATCATACAGATGCCGCCCGGAATCCCCGTGGCTACGGTGGGCATCAACGGCGCGATGAACGCCGCCATACTCGCCGTGGAGATAATGGCTCTCGCCGACGCGGCTTTGGCTGAGAAACTGGCGAGCTACAAGGCCGGTCTCGGGGCGAAGATAGAAAAGGCCAACAAGGACTTGGCTGAGGTGAAATACAAGTTCAAGACAAACTGACGGCGGCGGCACTCACTGCCGTCTGCCCCACCCTACCCATAAAGCTACGCAAATAACATGACCTACGAAATAGACCTGTTCAACTACTCCCGCCGCCCCACCCATGAGGTGAACGTGGGGGCTACGCCGCTCGGAGGCGACAACCCAGTGAGGGTGCAGTCGATGACCACCGCCCCCACCACCGACACCGCAGCGTGCGTGGCACAGGCGGAGAGGATTATCGCCGCGGGAGGCGAATACGTGCGCCTCACCACACAGGGAGTGCGCGAGGCGGAGAACCTGAAGGAAATCAACGCGCAGTTGCGCGCCGACGGACACGACACGCCGCTCGTGGCGGACGTGCATTTCAACCCCCACGTGGCGGACGTGGCAGCCCTCTACGCCGAAAAGGTGAGGATAAACCCCGGCAACTACGTGGACCCGGCGCGCACGTTCAAAAAACTCGAATACACCGACGAAGAATACGCCGCCGAACTGGAAAAGATAGAAAAGCAGTTCGTGCCGTTCCTCAACATCTGCCGCGAGAACCACACGGCGGTGCGCATCGGCGTGAACCACGGTTCGCTGTCCGACCGCATCATGTCGCGCTACGGCGACACGCC
>CAVHWJ010000031.1:5175-8691 GCA_963639565.1 uncultured Prevotella sp.
CTGCTCTCCGACGGCATCGGCGACACCATACGCGTGTCGCTGAGTGAAGAGCCGGAGGCTGAAATCCCCGTGGCGAGGCATCTCGCCGACTACATAACAAAGCGCGCCGGACACACCCTCGTGCCGGGCATAGCGGCAAAGGAGTTCAACTGGACCGCCCCTGAGAGGCGCAAGACTACGGCGGTGGGCAACATAGGCGGCGACAACCTGCCGGTGGTGATAAGCAGCCGCATCGACGGCGACATGGAAGGTCTCGACAACCCCGACATGAAGCCCGACTACATATACACGAGCCAGAAACTGCCCGAGAAGATTGACCCGAAGCAGAAATACATCGTGGATTTCAACGTGTTTGACAGGCTGAAGGAAGACATGAGGTGCATCGGACTGGAAGAAAACATCTTCCCGGTTTTCAGCTACCGCTTCATCCCGTTCCTGCAAAGCACCGTGGCGAAGGTGAAATTCCTCATCGTCCCCTACGGCGCGCCGAGCGAGGAATACATCCCCTGCCTGAAGGCAAACAGAGACGTGGTGGCGGTGGCGATAAGCCATAACGTGAACACGCTCGGCGAGCAGAGGGCTTTCGCCCACGAACTGATGAACGAGGGCATCAAGAACCCCATCGTGTTCTGTTACGACTACCGCTTCGCCAAGGAACAGAAGGGCGATTTCCAGATAGAGGCGGCGGCAGATTTGGGACCGCTATTGTTCGACGGTCTCACCGACGGCATCTGGCTGATGAACTTAGGCACGTTGCCGCACACCGACATCGAGACGACTTCGTTCGCCATTCTCCAGGCGGCACGGCTGAGAACCACCAAGACGGAATACATCAGTTGTCCGGGATGCGGCAGGACGCTCTACGACCTCCGCACCACGATAGCGCGCATAAAACAGGCCACGAGCCACATGAAGGGACTGAAGATTGGCATCATGGGGTGCATAGTGAACGGTCCCGGCGAAATGGCGGACGCTGACTACGGCTACGTGGGAGCGGGACGGGGGAAGGTCTCCCTCTACCGCCGCAAGGAGTGCGTGGAAAAGAACATCCCAGAGGAGGAGGCGGTGGAGAAACTGCTGGAGCTCATCGACAGGGAAGAGAAGAAAAAGAAATAAGTAAGTAAACATAAATATATGTCTCTCACCAACATAGTAAGAAAAGTATTCATACCCAGAAACAAGAAAGTAGAACGTTACGACAACGAGGCCGAGGCGTTGCAGATGCACGCTTTGGAATATCTGACGAAAGCCGCACGCGACACGGAATACGGACGAAGCCACGCCTTCGGCGCGGTAAGGTCGTATGAGGATTTCGCAGCCAACGTGCCGGTGAACACATACGAGGAACTGAAAGGCGACATAGACAGGATGCGCCACGGGGAAAGCGACGTGCTGTGGCGCGGCAAGGTGAAGTGGTACGCCAAGTCATCCGGCACCACCAACGACAAGAGCAAGTTCATCCCCGTGAGCAAGGAGGGACTGAGGAACATCCACTACGCCGGAGGCACCGACGCCGTGGCGCTGTATCTGCGCAACAACCCCAAGAGCCGCTTCTTCGACGGCAGGGGCCTCATCCTCGGCGGCAGCCACGCGCCGAACTACAACGTGGCGGGTTCGCTCGTGGGCGACCTGAGCGCAATCCTCATCGAGAACATCAATCCGCTGGCGAACCTCGTGAGAGTGCCCAAGAAGTCCACCGCCCTCATCTCCGATTTCGAGGTGAAGCGCGAGCGGATAGCGAGGGAGACGATGAACAAGGACGTGACGAACATCAGCGGAGTGCCTTCGTGGATGCTCTCGGTGCTTACAAGGATATTGGAGATAACGGGCAAGAAGCACATCAACGAGGTGTGGCCCAACCTGGAGGTGTTCTTTCACGGCGGCGTGGCGTTCACGCCATACCGCAAACAGTATGAGGAGATAATCACCTCGCCCGGGATGCACTACATGGAGACCTACAACGCCAGCGAGGGTTTCTTCGGCATACAGGACGACCCTGCCGACAAGGCACTGATGCTGATGATAGACTACGGCGTGTTCTACGAGTTCATACCAATGGACGAGTTCGGCACGGACAACCCCACCGTGGTCCCGCTGTGGGGCGTGGAGAAGGGCAAGAACTACGCCATGGTGATTTCCACCTCGTGCGGACTGTGGCGGTATGTCATCGGCGACACCGTGATGTTCACCTCCACCAATCCCTACAAGTTCGTCATCACCGGCCGCACAAAGCATTTCATCAACGCCTTCGGCGAGGAACTGATAGTGGACAACGCGGAGAAGGGTCTCGCCTATGCCTGTGAGCAGACGGGGGCTGAGGTGACGGAATACACCGCCGCGCCGGTCTTCATGGACGGCAACGCCAAGTGCCGCCACCAGTGGATAATAGAGTTCGCCAAAGAGCCGGAGGACATGGAACGCTTCGCCGCCCTGCTCGACAAGAAATTGCAGGAGATAAACAGCGACTACGAGGCGAAGAGATACAAGGACATCACGTTGCAGCACCTGGAGATAGTGAAGGCGCGCACCTGCCTCTTCAACGACTGGCTCAAGGCCAACGGCAAACTCGGCGGACAGCACAAGGTGCCGCGGTTGAGCAACAGCCGCAAGATTATCGACGTGCTGCTGCAGATGAACTGAAGCATATAATAACCGAAACCTTATGACAAGAAAGCATACGATACACTGGAGCTGGGCTGTGGCGGCGATGATGGTTGTCGCCGTTCTCGCCTCGTGCGCCAAAATGGGACAGCCCGACGGGGGATGGTACGACGAGACACCGCCCCGGGTGATTGCGTGCTCACCTGCCGACAAGGGTATCAACGTTACGTCGAAGAAGATAAACATCTATTTCAACGAGTTCATCCAGATAGACAACCCCACGGAAAAGGTGGTGGTGTCGCCGCCGCAGATTGAAATGCCCGACATCAAGGGGGCGGGGAAGAAAATCACCGTTGCGCTGAAGGATTCGCTCAAGGAGAACACCACATACACCATCGATTTCTCCGACGCCATTTCCGACAACAACGAGAGCAACCCCTTGGGCAACTACACTTACAGTTTCTCAACAAGCGACCATATCGACACACTGGAAGTTGCCGGCAACGTGGTGAATGCCGAGAACCTCGAACCCATAAAGGGCATACTCGTGGGACTTTACAGGCTCGACGAGACGTTCTCCGCGGACGAACACTCGTGGAAACTCAGCGCGAAGGACGACAAGGGGAACTTCATTGACCCATTCTGTCAGAAACCCCTGCTGCGCGTGTCGCGCACCGACAGCCGCGGACGCTTCGTGATACGCGGCGTGGCTCCGGGCAAATACCGCGTGGTGGCGGTGCAGGACGCCGACGGCAACTATTTCTACAACCAGAAGAGCGAAATGGTGGCGTTCAACCACGACATCATCGAACCAAGCATGACCGGAGCGGTAAGGCAGGACACCGTGTGGCGCGACTCGCTGCACATCGACTCCATACGCACCGTGGGCTACACGCGCTTCATCCCCGACGACAT